>JBBROT010000432.1:0-3402 GCA_038229155.1 Bryobacterales bacterium
GCCGCGCGCTGGCGAAGCAAGGCGGCATTCGAAAGCAGATATTCTTTCACGGCATTTTCCGGAAACGGAGCGGCCGCCGGGGGACGCGGCTCACCCGCACTTTCGGGCGCGCGTTGGGCTTCCGTCAGCACCGCCTGCGCGCAAAAAGCGAGTGAGTTCACCTGCTGCGTTTTCACGCGGCGACCGCGCCACTTTTCGAACGCCGTATCGATGCCTCGCAGTACGGCCGGCAGAGGCACGCCGCTATTTTTCCAACTTTCCGCCAGCGCCCAATCGAGCGGCGAAAGCAGGAACAAGCTGGTGCCGCGAGCGCGCTGAAAGTGCTCTTCGATTTCAGTGAAGTAGTTAAAGTAATTCAGCACTTTCAGCTAACGCGTGCGGTCCCAAATGATGCGAAGCCCGTTCAGAGTCAGGTTCTCATCCAGATGTTTCAGGTGTTGCGAGTTGCGCGCCAACATCTGAGCCTGCCCGCCCGTCGCCACCACTTTGGTTTCGGGCCCGAGTTCGGCAATCAGGCGCGTAATGATCCCGTCGATTGCCCCGATCGCGCCATAGTAAAGCCCTGATTGCATGCTGGCCACCGTGTTCTTGCCGATCATCTGCGAGGGTTCGGCGAAATCCACATAGGGCAGGCGCGCGGTCTTGTTGAACAGCGCTTCCACAGAGATGCCCACGCCAGCGGAGATGACTCCGCCCAGATACTCACCGGCCGCCGATACCGCGTCGAAGGTGATAGCGGTGCCCAGATCGACCACGATGCACGGGCCCCCGTATTTCGCGAACGCGGCAACGCTGTTCACCAGGCGATCCGCGCCCAATTCCTGGGGATGATCGATCAGAATTTTAATGCCGGTGCTGGTCTGGTGCGAAACGAACTCCGGCTTCAGGTGGAAATAGCGCTCCGACATTTCAGCCAGCGACGCGTTGAGGGGCGGGACGACGCTTGCGATTATGACGCCCGTCACGGAGCGAATGTCCACGGAGCCGAGGGCGAACAGATTCGAAAGCAGAATGCCCCACTCGTCGGAAGTCTGGTCGCGCACGGTGCGTAGGCGGCGGCAATCGGCCAGGCGCTCCCCCTCGAAGATGCCTACGGTGACGTTGGTGTTGCCCACATCGAGAGCTAGCAGCATGTCAGGCGGGCCTCACTCCCCCGGCAATCACCGTTTCCACGGTTCCATCGAGCCTGCGGACGCGCAGAAAGCCCTGATCGGTGAGACCGGCTGTAACGCCTTCGATGGTCTTTCCGCCGCCCAGATCCACCCGGACGCGCTTGCCGAGGGCAAAACTGGAGGCATTGGCGAACAGCTTGAGGATGGCGGCGCTGCCGGAAGACACCAGAACATTACAGGTCTCCTCAATGGATTGGAGCAGTTGCAGCAGCAGCTTCTCGCGATCGGCCTCGTGACCTGTGGCCAGGCGGATGGAAGTGGCTTCGGAGGCAATCCATACCGGAAAAACGGCGTGGTTCACATTCACGCCAATGCCGGCGATGGCCGCTCCGTCCACGATTTGCACCAGAATGCCCGCCACTTTCTTTCCGCCGGTCAGGATATCATTCGGCCAGCGCAAATCGCAGGCGAGGCCCGTGGCAAGGCCGATCGCTTCTCCCGCGGCGAGCCCCAGCGCGAGTGTCAGCACCGGCAAATTCGCGAGCGGCAGGGGCAGGCGCAGCACCATAGAAACGTATAGGCCGGTGCCGGGTTCGGAATGCCAGACGTGACCATGCCGCCCCATTCCCCCAGTTTGGGCTTCCGCCGTGACGGCGGTTCCATGCAGGCAGCCTTCGGCCGCCAAAGCCGCCGCGTGGTGCATGGTGGAATCTACTGTATCGAGGCGGATAATCGGGGCGCTCACCGCAGACTCAAGCGGAAGCTGATATCGACAGCGGGAGCGGAGTGCGTGATGGCACCCGCTGAAACGAACTGGGCACCGGTTTCGGCGTAGGCGCGGACGCTTTCGAGGGTGATGTTGCCGGACAATTCCACTACGGCCCGGCCCGTGATAGCGGCGATCCATTCGCGAGCCTGAGCGGGGTTCAGATTATCCAGCAGTAGGTGGCGCGCGCCGTTTGCGAGAGCCTCGTCGCGCTCAACTTCGGTGCGCACTTCAATTTCCACCGGCAGGGCGGAATATTGTGCCGCGGCGGCCAATGCAGCAGCCACTCCTCCCGCCGCCGCAATGTGATTGTTCTTGATGAGAATGGCATCCCAGAGCCCGATGCGGTGGTTGGTCACGCCACCGGCGGCGGCGGCTTCCTTTTCCAGCAGACGCAGACCCGGCGTAGTCTTGCGAGTATCGAGAACGCGGCAGCCGGTGCCTTCTACGCGCTCGGTGAATTGGCGAGCCAGCGTTGCCACACCGGAAAGGCGCTGGATGAAATTCAAAGCCACGCGCTCCGTCGAGAGAAGCGTGCGGGCCAAGCCTTCGACGCGCGCGAATACTTCATCAGCGGCCACGGTGTGCCCGTCAGTCTTGAGCAACTCCAGGCTATCTACTCCTCCGAATTGCGAGTACACCTCCGTGAGAACGGCGGTTCCCGCCAACACCAGTGGCTGACGCGCCAGAAAGATTCCGGAAGCGCGCCGCCCGGCGGGAACGCAGGCTTCGGTGGTGACGTCGCCCGTGCCCAGGTCTTCCGCCAAAGCGGCGCGCACGGCTTCGCCGATGGCTGTATGGAGAGCCTCTGTCATGCGGGTCAGGCGGCGGGTGCGCCATCCTGCGCGGCCAGAGAATTCTCCAGCTTCAGAAGCTGAGAACGATAGCCGGCCAGCTTAGTCTCCATACCCTGAATGACTTTCCCGGGCGCTTTGGAGCGAAATACGTCATCCTGCAACTGCCGTTCGCTATTTTCGATAGCCTTTCGCAACTCCGCGCTTTCTTTCAGGAAGCGGGCCTTTTGCACCCCGGCTTGAGCTTCTGGAAGCTGCAACACCAGATCGAAAGCAGGCGTGGAGCGGACGGCTTCGGAACCGGGGGGCGCGTGTTCTTCCCGAATCGTAAGCTCGACATTGGCCAGTTTGCGCACGGCGTCCAAGTAGGTGCGAGCCAGCCGCGCCGCTTCACCCGGCGAATAGAGAATGCCCTGCAGAATCAACTTCGGATCCACCTTCATTTCCGCCCGCAGGTTCCGCGCGAGCGAGACGATGTCCTGAAGCAATTGCATCTCATGTTCGGCCGCCAGATCGGAAAGCGCCTGATTGTACTCCGGGTAGGCGGCCAGGGCGATGGATTTGCCGCCGGTGCCCAGGCGCTGCCATAGTTCCTCCGTAATAAAGGGCATCACCGGATGCAACAGGCGCAACGACGCTTCAAGCGCAGCCAGCAGATTGCGCCAATCGGAATTGATGCCGGAGGCTTCTTCGAAACGAAGCTTTTTCAGCTCCAGATACCAATCGCAGA
>JBBROT010000433.1:0-3394 GCA_038229155.1 Bryobacterales bacterium
ACGCCGGCCTATATTGCGGAGAGCCGGAAGAATCCGTAGGGCGGCTGACGCGCGACAGGCAGCCACGAAGAATTGATTTGTGGCTCAGGCTAAACTGAAAGTTCATGAGTCCACAACAGCAGCCGCAGCCGAAATTGCCGATCGCGGGCGTTCGGAATTTGATCGCAATCGGAAGTGGCAAGGGCGGCGTGGGGAAGACGACCGTCTCAGTGAATCTGGCGATTGCACTGGCTAAGGCCGGGTACAAAATCGGGCTGATGGACGCCGACGTCTATGGGCCGAACGTTCCGCTGATGATGGGCGTGAATACGACGCCGATGGCGAATGGCGAGCGCATCAGGCCGCTGGAGAATCATGGTGTGAAGCTGATGTCGATGGGGTTTCTGAATCCTGGAGACAAGCCGCTGGTGTGGCGCGGGCCGATGCTGCACAGCGTGATTCAGCAATTTTTGCGTGGGGTGGATTGGCTGGATCTGGACTATCTGCTGATCGATCTGCCGCCGGGGACGGGCGATGTGCAATTGACGCTATTGCAGACTGCGCCGGTGACGGGGGCGGTGGTGGTGACGACGCCTTCGGCAGTGTCGCTAGAGGATGCGCGGAAGGCGGTACACATGTTCGAGCAGGTGAAGGTGCCGATTCTGGGCATTGTGGAGAACATGAGTTACCTGGAGCATGCCGGGCAGCGGATCGATGTGTTTGGGGAAGGCGGGGGGCGGCGTACGGCGGAGCAGATGGGCGTCCCGTTTCTTGGTGAGCTGGCGCTGGACCCGGCGGTGCGGATCGGCGGGGACACGGGGCGGCCGGTCGCGTTGAGCACCAGTATTTTTACTGCGCTAGCGGAGCGGTTGCTGGAACGAGTTGCGGAAGTGGGTGCGCCGCATGGGCCCACGGTCACGATTACTGACTAGTACGCGCGGCGGCTGCCGGGGTAATACTTATCCATCATTTTGTGGGCGATGTCGCGGTCGCAGGCCTGATCGAGTTGTTCGCGGAAATCGTCATTCAATTCCATTTTGAGCGCTTCGGCGATGCGGGCCTTCGATAGGCCGGGTTGCGTCTTGAGCAGCTTGGCGAGCGCGTCATCGAACGGTTCCATATGTCTGAATTGTAATGCGTGTGCCGCGCTTGGCGGTAAAATCAAACTATGCCTTATCCCGAGCAGTTGATTGCGCCGATGCGCGAAGACCTGACGCGCCATGGAGTGGAAGAAGCCCGCACGCCAGCCGATGTGGATCGTCTGTTGGCGCCCGGTAGCGGTACGGTCATGATGGTGGTGAATTCGGTCTGCGGGTGCGCGGCAGGGAAGGCGCGGCCCGGAATCGGGATGGCGTTGAACAATGCCAAGAAGCCGTCGAAAGCGGCGACGGTGTTCGCGGGCGGTGACGATCAGGCTGTAGCCCGGCTACGGAGTATTCTGAAAGATTTTCCGCCGTCGAGCCCATCCGTCGCGCTGTTTCAGGATGGCAAGCCGGTGTACATGATGCATCGCCATGACATTGAACGGCGGGATGCTTTTCAGATCGCCAAGGTTCTGACGGACGCCTTCGATCAGTATTGTTAGATCTACATTTGTAGATCGGGGGCTGCGTTGAGCGAATCTGATATCCTTTCCGTAATCCACAGGAGAAACGTGAGCGAAAAACCCACAAAGCCCAGCGTTAGCCGCAGAGGTTTTATCGGCGGCGTGTCCGTTGGCACCACTGCCCTCGGTTTACTTGAGACGCCCGAAATTCAGGCCGCGCCCGGCTCGACACAGGGGCCGGACGAAGTGCCGATCACATTACGCATCAATGGCAAAGCGGTGCAGTTGAGCGTGGAGCCGCGCGTGACTCTGCTGGATGCCCTTCGCAACCGGCTGGATATGACCGGTGCCAAGCGCGTGTGCGATCGCGGTACGTGCGGCGCGTGCACGGTGAGCGTAAATGGACGGACGATCTACGGCTGCACCGCGCTCGCGATCGACGCGCAGGGCAAGGACATACAGACCATTGAAGGCATCGCGCCCGAAGGCAAGCTGCACCCGGTCTCTGTCGCATTCGTGAGCCAGGATGGGCAGCAGTGCGGTTACTGCACGCCGGGCTTCGTGATGGCCGCGAAAGGCTTTCTTGAGAAGCATCCGAACCCGACTTACGAGCAAGTGGAACGCGGGCTGGGCGGCAACCTGTGCCGCTGCGGAACCTATGTGGGCGTGCGTAAGGCAGTGCTTGAAGCATCGAAGAATATGAAAGGAGGCTTCCAGAATGCCTGATCCCGTGAAACCCGATTTTGCCTGGCCGGCGATGGAAACAAGGCGGCAGATCGGGAAGCCGATTAGCCGTTTGGATGGACATTTGAAATCGTCGGGACGCGCGAAGTATGCGTCCGATTTCAACCGCAAGGACATGCTGTTTGCGGCGCTGCTGACTTCTCCGCATGCGAATGCGCGTATCACCAAGCTGGATATTGACGAAGCCAAAAGCATGCCTGGCGTGGCGGCCGTGAATGTGATCACGCCGGTGGGGCAGCAGGTGCAGTGGGAAGGCACCGAGATCGCCGTGGTTTCGGCGAAGACCGAAGAGCAGGCGCGCGATGCCATGCGGCGCATCAAAGTGGAATACCAGGTGATGCCGCACTTGGTGAAAGAAGAAGATTTGGCAAAGGCCGGGGCGCGCGCGAAAGCGGCCGGCGAGCAGGTGACGGGCGACCCGGATCAGACTTTTAAAGATGCGGATCTGGTGGTTTCCGATGGCTACTACGCGATTCCCGTGCTGACGCACTGCTGTCTGGAACCGCATGGCCAGGTGACGGAGTGGACCGCGGACCAGATGAATGTGTGGCCTTCGACGCAGAACGTGTCAGGCCATGCCGGCGATCTGGGCACCACGGTGAAGTTTCCCGCCGACAAGATCAAGGTCCACATGGACCACATCGGCGGCGGCTTCGGCAGCAAGTTTTCGCCGGACCGTTGGGGCGTGGAAAATGCCAAGCTTTCGCAGATGTCTGGCGGCAAACCGGTGAAGTGGATGCTGGAGCGCAACACGGAATTGCAGATTGCGGGCAACCGGCCGTCTGCGTTCGCGAAGATCAAAGTAGCGGCGAAGAAGGATGGCACGCTGGTGGCGTGGCAATCGGAATCGTGGGCGACGGGCGGAATTGGCGGCGGCGGTTCGCCTCCTATTCCGTATGTGTTTACCGAGATTCCGAACAAGCGCATGAACCACAGCGCGGTGGCGACGAATACCGGCGGTGTGCGTGCGTGGCGGGCGCCGAACCATCCGCAGGCTTCGTTCCTGACCTGCAGTGCGCTGGAAGATCTGGCAGCGAAGCTGAAGATGGACCCGATCGAGTTCTTCAAGAAGAATCTGGGACTCACCGCGCGCAAGGATCTGTATAGCCGGCAACTGGATATAGC
>JBBROT010000434.1:0-3389 GCA_038229155.1 Bryobacterales bacterium
CATGGCAACTTCTATCTTGAGGCGGGCACCAGGTCCGCGGAAGAGCTGATTGGCTCTGTGAAGAACGGATTTTATGTGACCGAGTTGATCGGTTCGGGCGTGAACATCGCGACCGGAGACTACTCGCAGGGCGCGGCGGGGCTATGGATTCGCGATGGCGAATTGGCCTTTGCCGTTTCCGAGGTGACGGTGGCCAGCACGCTGCAACAGATTCTGATGTCGGTGGAGGCGGGGAGCGATTTGGACTTCAGGGGGTCGGTGGCGAGCCCGACGATTTTGGTTGCGGAGATGACAGTCGGTGGGCGGTAGCAAGATTCCGGTTGCGATCGGAATGGTGGTGGTGCTGGGGGTGATCGCGTTTCTGGTATTCGGGCCGAAGCCCGCCCCGCCGGCGGCTCCTGTGCTGACAGCCGAGGCGAAGGCCTACTTGGGCAACCTCGCGCTGAGCGACGTGAACATGCAGGCGGCGGACAGCATGGCCAAGGTGTCGCTGCTGGAGATTACGGGGAAGATTACGAATAAGGGGCCGCGCGCGGTGGAGCAGGTGCAGGTGACCTGTTTGTTTCACGAGCCGAACTTGCAGATCATCCAGCGTGAGCGGGTGACTGTGGTGGGCGCGCGCACGGGGGTGCTGGAGCCGGGTGCGACGAAAGCGTTCCGGTTGAACTTCGACACTGTGCCCGAGAATTGGAACCAGACAATGCCGGACTTGGTGATAGCGGAAATTAAGTTCCGTTAAACCCTTGGACCTGGATTAACGCGGATAAGAGGAAAACAGGACAGACCATGCAATTTGTTCGGGTGCCAGCGGCTCTGGAAAGGATTCGGAAGAGCACGGCGGGGCTAGGGTTTCAGATGGCGTCCGAGCCGCTGGTAGGGGCGTTGCTCAGATCGCTTGCTGCCTCAAAACCGGCGGGGCGATTCCTGGAGTTGGGCACCGGCACTGGCATCGCTACGGCGTGGTTGCTTGACGGGATGGACCGGGATTCCACTCTTACGAGCGTTGACAGCGATGATGCCGTGCAGCAGGTTGCGCGTGAAACGATGGGGCGGGATTCGCGGTTGAATCTGGTGATGGGGGATGCACTCAAGTATTTGCTGGTGCAGCCCGCGGAATCGTTCGATTTGCTTTTCGCCGATGCGTTGCCGGGCAAATATGAGGGGTTGGAATGGGCGCTGGCGGCGGTGAGAGTCGGCGGATTTTACGTGATTGACGATATGCTGCCACAAGAGAATTGGCCGGAGGGTCATGCAGCGAAAGTCCCTCTGCTGCTGGAGCGGCTTGCCTGCAAGGAGGATTTCACCTTTGTGCCGATGCAGTGGGCAAGCGGCGTGGTGGTGGCGGTACGAACAAGAAGCGCCACCACGCTGCCAATCGAGATAGAGTAGCGGCTGGAGGAATTTTGTCGATGCGTTTGATGGGTGTGGTATTCGGGTTGGTGCTGACGTTCGCGCCGGCTCACGAGCTGGCGGCGAAAGATAGGAAGGGCGGCGAGGGAACGAAGAAGACCGCTCCGGCCGGGCCTGTGGATCTGAACGCGGCAACCGCGGCTGAGCTGGACAGCGTTCCCGGGATTGGGGCGGCCACGGCCAAGAAGATTATCGCCGGACGGCCCTATTCCTCTCTTGCGGATTTGAAGAAGTTGGGGCTCAGCGCGAAACAGATGGAGATGATCTCCCCGATGGTGACGGTGCGGGGCGGCGGCGCGATGCCGATGCCTGCGCCCACGAAGCCTTCGCCAATGTCGAACCGGAACATGCCGGCACCAGCGCCCAGCGGAGCGCCTGTCGATTTGAATACCGCGACGGCGGCGCAACTGGATGCGCTTCCAGGCATTGGCGCGGCTACATCGAAGAAGATCATAGCCGGGCGGCCGTACAGTTCCGTAGGCGATTTAAAGAAGCTTGGACTCAGCGCGAAACAGATGGATGAGATTGTGCCGCGCGTGACGGTACGGGGCGGCATGATGGGTTCGGTTCCCGCAACGATGCCGACCGCGAATGGCCCCAGGATGGCACCTTCCGCGCCGATGGCTCCAGCCCAAGCCGCCCCGCGTACACCGGTGACCACCCTGCCGCAAGCGAACGGGCCGACGGTCCCTTATCAGGCACCGCCTTCCGCGGGCATGGTGTGGGTGAACAAGGAAACGAAGGTGTATCACAAGGAAGGCGACCGCTGGTATGGGCGCACCAAGCAGGGCGGGTACATGTCGGAAGCGGATGCGTTGAAGAACGGCAACCGCGCGTCGAAGGAAAAATAAAGCGCTACGCGGAGAGCGGCGCTTCGCCACGCGAAAGATCGGTCAGGATTTTTTCGCGGCGCGAAGAGGCCGCCTCTACCGCGGAGTTCAGGCCGATGGCGTAGATCATTACTCCAAAGGCGGCGCCACCGGCCAGAAGCGTGAAGAAGACAATGTCGCTTTGGAAGACGGAGCGCGCCCAGTAGGCAAGTACGATCGGCAGCAGCACCACCGGCACCAGCAGCAGAAGGATCACGTTCAGCGCTTTTGCGGAGCCGCCTTGCGAGATTTGCGTCGGGTTCAACGGGCGCGGCATGCGAACCGAGGCTATGTTGCCCAGAGCCATCATGTATAGCGCGGCAATGAGGGTGACCACCACGCTTTCCGCGAGTTTGCCCGGCGAGGGTTGAAAGCGGAGCACGAAGAACGTCACGAAGACGAGGAAGATTTCAACAACGATAAAACTGAGCGCGGCCAGATTCTTCGCGACAAGCGTGGTGAGGAAAGGGACCGGGTAAGAGAACCACGCTTGCGCGGCGGAACGCTCATAGCCGAAGCAGTTGAAATAAGAAACCTGGCCAAGCATCAACACGCCGTAAACGGTGCAGAACGTGACAATGTTCTGGTTGAAAAATGAATCGGGATGTTTGTTGCCGCCCATCAGATGCGGCAGGTACATCACGAGTCCAAAGGCCGCGCCGGTGATGAAGATGAAGCGAAATTGCGGAGTGCGAAGTAGTGAGCGCAATTCTTTTTCGATGATGGCGGCTGTGGGGTCAGGGAACAGCAGCGCGGGCCAGCGAAAGAACATCTCCCAACGAGGGGAGCGGGCAGTGAGCGCGACGGAGGAGGACGCTGAGACGCCGACGTCCACGTGCAGGTTGATTTCGAATTGCCAACGCGCCAGCAGGTAGGTGGCAATCAGCAAGACTGTGAGTGTCAGAAGCGGAATGGTGAAGGCCGTGCCCAAGAGCAGATGGCTGGCAGCGCTCCAGGGAAGGAAAGGCGCGTCGGGAAATTGTTTGGTATCGATATCGCGCGGGCGGAAACCTTTCATCAGCAGAAATTGCGGAGCCACAGTGACGGCGATGAGGAGGAACATCATCACCTCTTTCATGCGTTTGCGTAGCAGCAAGCGTTCCAGTAGAC
>JBBROT010000435.1:0-3389 GCA_038229155.1 Bryobacterales bacterium
GGTCAGGCTCTTAGCGTTCGAGGGCAGGTTGGCAAGCGTCAAGTGCACCGGCGCATCCGGCCCAGGCAGGTCGTCGTCGTGATAATTCCACGCCATGATGGTGACGGTGTTGCCGTCGCGCGTAGCGAGCGCATTCACATCCGGTGCGGCGCGGACACCATCTGCAATGATGCGTGAGGTGGGAATCGCGCCTGAACTCTGCACGGCAACACGTTCACCGGAAAGTTTCTGCGCCATACGGAAGACGTTCAGAACCGGCTTATCCACGCCGTTCGTCGCCAGCGTGCGGAAGCCGTCAAACCAGGGCTGCCCTTCGAATTCGAAGGCCCACGTCAGCATGCCCTCCATGTTGGCCTTCTGCTCATCGGCCAGGTTGATGATGCTGTTCATCAGTGTCGCCGTGTAAGTGGGGTACATGGTTCCGTTGCGATAGCCGTTTTGCTTATAGCCCATGCTGAGCGAACACGCCGCGCAGCCTTCCGGATCGGCCTCGCTCAGGATGATGGGAAGGTTCGCGAACTTGGGGAAACTGGCCAAAATCTTCATGCCCTCCGAAACGTCCAGCAGATTCTTGCTCAAGCCCATCTGCACATGCCCGGCTGTGTTGGTGGGCCTGCCCTTGGCGTGATAAGTCACGAAATCGAGCGGTGCGCCGGTCTTATCGCAGAACTCCAGGAACTGCCGCAAGTAGGCTCCCGCTTTGGCCCCTGAAGGGCTGGTTGTTGCCGGCCCGCCCACTCGCGCGCGCGGTGCCGCCCGCTTCACGGCTCTGACCGCCGTGTCATATAACTTGTCGTACTCCTCAGGGGTGCCGCGCCAGTATTCGATGTCGGGCTCATTCCAAACTTCCCAATACCAGCTATTCACTTCCGCTTCGCCGTAACGGTCAAGCGAGTGCTTCACCCAGGCGTACACCAGGTCGCCCCACTTGGCATAGTCGTTGGGCGGGAAGGCCCATCCCGCGCTGATCTTTGTCTGAGGCCAATTGTGCTGATACGGTTCCGGATTGGTGGAGAGTGCTTTTGGCATGAACCCAATCTCCACAAAGGGCTTGGCATGAGCCTTGGTGTAAGTGTCGAAAATGCGGTCCACAATCGTCCAGTCATAGACCGGCTTACCGTTCGCATCTTCCGTATAAGCATTGGTAGAGCCCCACTTCAGCGCGAGTGATCCATCGCCCGTACTCAGCATGGAGTGCGCGCGAATATAGACAGGCGCGTGCAATTCCGCCAGTTCGCCGACAAGCTTGGTGCCGTTCGGAGTGTAAGTATAGTTCGGTTCGTCATAGCCGAAGTAACTCCAGATCGGCTTCATCGGCCCGATGCGTTTTTCCACATCCACGCGGATGGTTACCGGCTCCTGCGCGCAGGCGGAAACTACCACCGCAAAAAATAGCAACTTATGCATTATGTTTTCCCTCAGAAAATGTACTTCAAAGCAAACTGGCCTTGCCTCGGCGTGCTCAGGGCACCCGTAATGCGGCCGCCGGAAGCCAAGTCAATATTCGTACCCGGCGCGGCGAAGCTGGTGGTGTTAGTTAAGTTGAAGAACTCCGCGCGAAATTGCAGACGCGACCCTTCCGTTACGCGAAACACCTTGAAAATGGAAAAATCGAGGCCCTTGAAATTGTCCTCTCGGAAGAGGGCGCCGCCGGAATTCCCGTACGTGAAATTCGCCGGAACGGTAAACGCGGTAACGTCGAACCATTGCGCCAGCGTGGGGTGCGGCAAGTGTCCATCGCCTATTCGATTCGGCCGCTGCCCTCCCACGCCCGTGTTGGCCAAGTCGCGTGAAATGGTCGGCGTGAATGGGCGTCCGCTGCGGATGCCATAGATCGTTTGCAGTTGCCACCCGCCCAGGAAGCCGTCGACGAAGCCGTTCGATGAGCCGAGGAATCGCTTGCCCTTGCCGACAGGCAGTTCATAGCCGGCGCTGACGACAAAGTTATGCGGGATGTCGAAGCTCGAAAGAGCTTTCTCAAAGTACGTATCGCCTCCCGCCGCCGGCGTGTTCTGAAACGTGAGCGATTTCGAGAACGTGTATGAGGCCAGGAAAAACAGTCCCGCGCCATAGCGCTTTTCAAACTTCGTTTGCAGCGCGTGATAGGTGGTGGCGACATCCTGCGAGAAGTAAGTGATGTTACCGAACTGCGGAAAGCGGCGGCGCGCTTGAATGGCACCGGGTCCGGCGGGCGGATTATTGAATGCGTTCGTACCGGAGATATGCGTCCCGTGGTTGCCGACATAATCCACTTCGAACACCAGGTCTTTCAGGAATTGGCGCTGCACGCCCAGGCTCCAATGCTGATCTGAACCCATGCGCTCGTTTACATAGGCGGGCCCCAGCGTAGGAGTGGTACCGACGCTGCCCAAAGAGCGGCCAAGGAAATAATCCGCCAGCGTCCGGTTGGGCGGCACCGAATCGTTTGTGACTGTCTCGCCCAGCAGATACGGCAGCATGTTGTGGTTCACGCGATTGCCGCTGGTTTCCACTTCATAGAAAATTCCGTAGCCGCCGCGCACTACTGTGCGATCGCCGAACGGACGCCAAGCGAGGCCGATGCGCGGTGCCCACTGATTGGTATCCGTCTTGGTGATCGAATAGGGGAGGCCCGCGGTCTTTGAAGTCTGGATGTACTGGCTGAACAGCGAGTACGCGAGAGGAGCCACAGGCTGCGCTGTCAGGTCAGGAACGTCAGACTTGCCGGCGATGATGATGGGCTTCGCCTGCGTGCCATCGAACGTGCCCACCTGGCCTTTGTAGCCATTCAGAAATGGCGAGTATTCATAACGCAAGCCCAGGTTGAGAGTCAGGCGATCGGTCACTTTGAAATCATCCTGCACATAGAAGTGGCTGTAAGTGGCGTAACCTCCGAAGGGTGCCGCCGGGTACGCGCGCGATACCGTACGCGGAAGGCCAATCAGAAAATCCGCAAAGCTATCGCCTGTGCGCGCCGTGCTGGCGGGGTTCTGCGTGTTCACTCCGGTGAAGCTGAAGCTGCCTTCATAGTTGCCGCTATCGGTGAAGAGCGGCACCCAGTGGCGAAACTTCGCGCCCACTTTCACAATGTGGCGGCCTTTGATCCAGGTGACGGAATCGAGCCATTCGTAAACTTTCAGATCCTGCGTCTTGGGGCGCTGATCGAACGTTGACCCGGCGGCGGTGGAATAGCCGCTCCAGGAAAAATCGGGAAACGAACCCACGCTTCCCGGCACGTGGCCGGTGTCTTCGAAGCCGGTGACGCCAGCTAGTTTATAGAAATCGTTGTTCTGCAGAAACGGCGCGAGCGTGACCACGATGGGAAGGTAGCTGAAGCGGAATTCGTGAATCAGCGTGGGACGCAGCGTGCTGGTCAGGCTGACCACCACATTCTGCCCGCGCGTGTGCAA
>JBBROT010000436.1:0-3387 GCA_038229155.1 Bryobacterales bacterium
AGAGCAGCTCTTCAAACCCGCGCCCTGGTGGTGGATACGTTTCGCGAAGCCTCGGCCCGCAAGATCATCTGGGGCTTCTTCGGATGCTCCACGGCCCTGATCCTGTTCTTTCTGCTAATCGTCAGGATCGATGTGGTGCAGGGTGCACTCGCCACCATGACCATCTTCGGCAAGACGCAGCAGACGCAGGATGTGGGCCGCGCCGTGAAGACCGCCCACGCCGGTATCGCCGCCTTGCTCTATGGCTTCGGCATGCTGCTCGCCATCCTCGCATCGGCGGGCCTGATCCCCACCATCTTCGAACCGGGCCGCATTGAATTGCTCCTTTCAAAGCCGGTCGAGCGTTGGCATATCCTCCTCGGCCGCTACCTGGGCAACCTGCTGGTCATCGCCCTGAACATCTTTTATCCGGTGCTGATTCTCTGGATTATCTTCGGAGTCAAGACCGGTGTCTGGACCGCGGGCTTCCTCTGGGGCAGCATCCTTACGCTGTTCATGTTCGCGGTCTACCTCTCCGTCATTCTGCTTGTGGGCGTGGTGTGGGAGAGCGCAGTGGTGGCCACCATGATCACGTTCGGCATGATCATTCTCAGCCTGATCCTGTACAACAAATCAACGCTCGAACGGCTGCTCAGTTCGGAGTGGAGCCGCAACATCGTGCGCGGCTTGTATTATCTGCTGCCCAAGGTGGTCGATATCGGCCAAATTTTGGGCAACATAGTCAGGCAACAACCGGTGCAAGATTGGATGCCGGTCTGGAGCACGGCGCTCTTCGGCATGGCCTGCCTCGGTGGCGGCTTGTGGCTGTTCCAAAGGCGGAACTTCTAGTGCTGCGGATCCTGTTAGCCGGTGTCCTCAGCGTTGCCGCGATGCAGAGCGCGGAACGCATCGACAACGTGCTTAAGCAGCTAGTGCCCCGCGATGCCGTTAGCCTCTTTGGCGCGCAGATGGATCAGGTGAAGGCCACTCCGCTCTATCAAAAGCTGGTGGCGGGCCAGAAGCTGACGCAGCTCGATGAGTTCGCGGCGGAAACCAATTTCGATCCGCGCCGCGATGTGCGCGAATTGCTCATCGCCTCGAACCTGGCCAAGAAATCCGGCGTCCTCCTGGCCCGCGGCAACTTCCGCGTGTCGCTGGATGCTATCGCCAAGAACAAAGACATGCGCCGCACCACGTATAAGGGCTATGTGCTGTGGACCAACCCCGCGCAGGAAGCGGGCTTCTGTATTTTGGATTCCACCCTCGCTATCGCCGGACCCGTCGCCAGCATGCGCGCCGCGCTGGACCGGTATCGCGATCACGGTGCCCAGGAGCGTTCCCCGCTACTAGATAAGGCCATGGCGATTCCCATGCGCAACCAAGTCTGGATGGTTTCAGGCGGCGGCACCGATTTCCTGGGCGACAACATGCCAGAGAGCGGTCCGGCTTCCAACTTCGGCCGTATCTTCCACAACCTGGAAAGCACCCGCTTCGAGGCCGATTTGAGTCACGGGCTCAACGCCTTCGTTCAGGGTGCCTGTAAAACCGAAGCCGACGCCAAGTCACTGGCGGACGCCGCGCGGGGCTTGGTCGGCTTCGGGCGCTTAAGTGTCCCGGACGGTCAGCCGCAGTTGCTCCGCGTATGGGACGCCATTCAGGTCACGCAACAGGGCCGCACACTCAACGTGAACGCCGATATTCCAGCAGATCTGGTGGCGCAACTCCTCCAGCTTTTGGAAAACGCGCCCGGTCGGCCTAGTGGCCGAAGTTCATTTTATTCTTCGGAGGAGGAATCGCGTCGCCCAAAATCGAAGTCCCGCCCTCACTGATGTAATTGCGGTTCCATGCCGGAATGGTGACCGTGATATCCCCTTTCACAATTGCCTGGCAGCCCAGGCGCGAGCCCACCTGATAATCCGCGGCAGTCTCGCAGCGGTCGGCTTCGTCGTCCTGTTCTTCTGAAAGGTTCTCCATTCCCGCTTTCACCACCACATGGCACGTCGTGCAGGCGCAGTTCCCTCCGCAGGCATGTTCCAGGTTGAAGCCATTGTTCAATGCAATGTCGAGCAGCGATTCGGGAAGCCCATGCTCCAGATACGGCAGCTTGCCCGTCTCGAATTCAAATGTCTGATTTGCGGGCAGAAAAGTTACTTTAGGCACTCTACCCGATGATAGCCCAAGCTCTATCACAGTAATGCCGATTGGGTAACGGTGGTAATCTGAATCATCCATGGAAAGCGCCGCGCGGAGCATCGCAAAAGCCATCACGTACCGCGTTTTCGGTTCCGCATCCACCGCGCTGATTGTTTTCTTCTTTACAAAGAACACCGGAGCGTCGCTGGGCGCGGGAATTGCTGATTCCGTGATTAAGATCGGCTTGTACTTTCTGCACGAGCGCGCCTGGCAATTCATTTCGTTCGGCCGGCCCAAAGCTCACCCGCCGGAATACGAAATCTAATCCGTCTCAGCTCTACCGTGCCGGTTCCGCCTCTGCCAATTCTTCCGCCACTTCGCGCGTCCTTGCTGCTGCGCGAAACACTACATGCCCCGCGAAGGCAGCGGCAATCAACGCCAGCGCTCCCATCAGGAAGGCCGACGAATAGCCATACTGCTTTGCCAGTAGACCCGCCGCGAATGCGCTCACGCCCACAAACAAATCGTAGAAGGCGCTGATCACGCCTACGGCCGAGCCGCGCTCATGTGCCGCCACGCGCCGCAGCGTTGTCGAGGCGATAGCGCTCCACGGAAATGCGAACCCCAGCCCCAACAGCCCCGCCGCGGCAATCGCGATTGGAGGCGAGGGGGCGAAGGCGAGAACCGTAAGGCCCACGCCCATCAGACCCAGCCCGCAATAGAAGGAGATCGCGGGGTTGATACGGTCCGGCAAGCTGCCGAAAAAGAAGCGCGCCATCAGCACCATAAACGCGTAAGCGGTAAACGCCGCCGGTCCTGAATTGCCGTGCGCGGCGAGATGCAGAATCAGAAAGCCGGCAATCACGGGATACTGCACGTTTACAAAGCCGATCGCAATCCCCGGTGCCAACAGCGCGCGCGGTAGCCAGGGTCCGCGCACGCCGTGGGGATGCGGCTTATAATCCTCCGGAACCCGGCTCAGAATCGCGAAGGCCACAATCGCCAGCGCGGCCTGCATCATGGCCGCTCGCTCAAACGAACCCAACCAGTGGCCCACCACCGGCCCAGCCGAAATGCCGCCCCAGATTCCGCTCGATACATAGCCCAGCGCCTGCCCGCTGCGGTGTATCCCCGCTGCTTCCACCGCCCAAGCCGCCGCGCCCGTGTATAAGCATGCTTCACCGAAGCCTTGAAATACACGGCCCAGGTACGCGCCCGGCAGCCCCAACGGAAGCAGGTAAGCAAGGCCCGCCAACGCGCAACTGAACAGACCTG
>JBBROT010000437.1:0-3385 GCA_038229155.1 Bryobacterales bacterium
ACATAAATCCAGTTATCCGGAAACAGATGGCTTCGTTTTAACATCAGCGCGACCACGATGAAGTCGCGATACTGCAGACTCGATGCCGCCACGCATGCCGGCTCCGGCAATTGAGGAGATAGCAGAGTGAACAGGTTGCGAATGGGAAGTGTGCTGATAACCTGGCCGGCTGCCCACCAGCGGCCGCCCGCACGGATTCTGAACCGCCCCTTGCTGTGGTGGATTTCTTCGACCGGCGCATTGAGCTCAACGGTAACGCCGCGGCTTTCAAGGATCTCACTCATGCGCGACCACATCATGCCAGGTCCTCGCCGGGGATAAAGAAATTGACGGATCAGCGTTTTGATTGCGCCTTCCTTGCTCGTCTGCCCGAATGCATCCTTCACCACCGAGCTGAGAGTGAGGCCGCGAATGCGTTGCGCGGCCCATTCAGCGCTGATCTGATCGCACGGAATTCCCCAAACTTTTTCCGTGTAAGCTCGAAAGAAGATGTCGTAAAGCCGGTGACCGAACCGGTTGCAAATCCACTTTTCAAAGCTCTCCTCAGGATATTGTGGGACCAGCTTGGCCTTCGCGAAGCTGGCCCCGCATCGCAAAACCTCGCCGATTCCAAGGCCCTTCACAACATCCAGCGGCTCAAGCGGGTACTTAAAAAAGTGCGATCGATAGTAGATGCGCGACAGTCGCTCACGGACCAGCAGATCCGCGCCCAGCACCTCCCGCCATATGTCTTCGATCAGCGGGATCTTGGTATAGAAGCGGTGGCCGCCAATATCGAACAGGTAGCCCTTGTATTCCACCGTGCGGGCAAGACCTCCGACCATCGAGTCCTGCTCGATCACAACGCTGGGTACGCCGTTCGAAGATAGCTCGTAAGCAGCGGTCAGACCTGCTGGGCCCGCGCCTAAGATGACGACGGGGAGGTCTTGGCCCTGCGTGGTCATTTGCCACGCGCGGGATGCACCTTTCGCATCACGCCGCGGAAGCCGCACACATACTCGAGGATAGCAAAAGCGAACGTTAAACCGCTGTACAGATAGTAGGCGAAGTGAAGCGGCACAGCCATCAGTGCGAACCAGAAGCCACGCTGGGCAATCAGAAAAGAGTAAAAGTGCCGGTTGAGAACAACCCCCGCGCATGCTAATATCGCGGCCAGGGCCGGCAGCTTACACACCGCACAGGCGCACGCGATCAAATTGAAAGCTACGCTGGCGCGCTGATCCCATCGGAGGCTTAGATCGTTGGGCATAGACCGGGTGTTCAGAATCAGACGAGCCCACGGAAGGGCGCGGTCGAACACATCGGTGCGCAGCATGCCCGCAATCGTCCAGCGCTTCAAGTGTTTGACTTGGATTGAGGGATCAAGAATAATCGTGCCGCCCTGAGCCGCGAGCCGCTGGCCGAACACGATGTCTTCGATTGAGGGACGATCGTATTCTTCTGGCAGACCACCGAGAGCGAGGAACCGATTAAGCCGCACCGCGCCGCAACCGCACCAAAAAGTGGAGGCCCTGGTCTTGCCTTGCCGGTGCGTATAGCAGTGGAGCAGATTGCGGTATTGCGATATAAATGACTTGTCTGCAGGCGCGTCATCATAAGACCCGATCAGTGCGTCCAGGCCGGTTTGGTGGCTAAAATGGGTCGTGACGCGCGTCACGGTGTCCGGGTTGACGCAGACGTCGGCATCAAGGAATAGAAGAACATCGCCGGAGGCTTGGCGGGCACCGGTGTTACGTGCCACGGCTGGACCCTGGCGTTGAGGGAGCAGAATCTGTTGCACCCCGAAACCTCGGGCGACGCTGGCTGAATCGTCCGTCGAGGCGTCGTCCACGACGATACATTCCTCAATTGGACTGGACGATTGTGCAAGTGCCGTTAGACATAACGCGAGCTCCCGACTTGCATTCCGGCAAGCGATAACAACTGAGATGATTGGTGCCCCGGGGGATGCCACCTTAGCATACTAGCATAAGCATTTTTACACTTTCCGTTTAGTCGACGGGACCAGCGCGTTTTCCGCCAGAACACACCCGTTTTGCTTGGCGGGCACCGGTGTTACCTGCCACGGCCGGTCGAATACAGTTGCACGTTGCGTCAGGTTGCGTCACATTGCGCCTCTGGAGGGCAGTACAGAAGCTGTATGCCCTGTGGCATCAATTACTTAGCTATCTCTAGCTTAGCCTTTGTAAATCGGAGATGAATCTTTGGCTCCCTGAAAATCGCCACGGTCTTTTCGAGTTTCTTCAATCTGCGGTCAAGTGAGTTCATCGGGCCAATGCCCCTCTCTGGCGAGGCACTATCGGTCCGTCATCTTCGAATTCGTCGTCGAGAACGGGCAGGTGAAGGCGCTGAAGCAGACGACCCCAGGTGGGGGAGTGTTCGTTTCCTGGGTGATAAGCTTCACTAGCACCTTTAGTAGCATACCCTCTCACTAACGTGCCTTATGCGCGCGCAACAAAGAGATGATCTGCTCCTTGGTGTTGGCCGCCCCTTCCGCTGCGCGCGCCAGTGGCGTCACTCCGTTCGCATCCGCCAGGTTGGCATCCGCACCGCTATCCAATAAGAGCGTGACGGCTTCCACTTTCCCCGTCACAGCCGCCAGTAGAGGCGTCGCGCCATCGGTCGATTTCTGATTCGGATTGGCCTTCTTCTCCAGCAGCAACCGCATGGCGTCCACCTTGCCCTCCGCTGCCGCCCGACGCAGAGCTGTGCGGCCACTCGAATCCTGCGCATCGACCTTCGCATTCGCTGCTAACAGCGCCGCCACTAGCGGGGCGTTGTTCGGCATATACGCGTTGCCTTCCGCGGCTACCATCAGCGGCGTGTTGCCTTGCGAATCGGCCAGATCCACTTCCGCGCCCTTTCCGAGCAGCAGTTGCACCATCGTGATATGTCCTCTGGTCAAGGCCTCCAGTAGTGGAGTATTACCGCTATTTGCCCTCTGATTGACATTCGCTTTCTTGTCAAGCAGGAGCGCCGCTGCCTCCGTCTTGCCTTCGGCCGCTGCCCTGTAAAGCGCAGTCCGTCCACTGGAATCCTGCGCATCCACCTTCACGCCCTTCTCCAGCAGCGCGATCACCAGCGGTGCGTTGTTGGGCATGTAAGCGTTACCTTCGGCTGCGATCATCAGCGCCGTATTTCCCTGCGCGTCGGGCACGTCTGCCTCCGCCCCGTTCTCCAACAACATCTTCAATATCGACATCTTGCCGAAGATAACGGTTTCAAGAACGGAAGTTGTGCCGTCGTCGGCTTTCTTGTTCAAATCTGATTTATGAGCCACCAGCAGTCGCACCGCTTCGTCTTTGCCCTCAGCGGCTGCGCGATAGAGCGCCGTACGTCCGCGTTTATCTTGCGCGTCCACCTTTGCGCCTTTGTCCAGTAGCAC
>JBBROT010000438.1:0-3380 GCA_038229155.1 Bryobacterales bacterium
AGCGCGTGCCAGTGATTGGGCAGCGGCAGGGAGACGGCTTCAATTTCTTTCGAATCGAAAAGCTCACGCATATCGGCGAACTCTTTCGGGCGATAGCCATGGTCTTTCAGAATCTTGGCTCCGGCGCGTTCTCTCGCGGCCTGGTTTACATCGCAAATAGCGGCAATGCGGCAATCGTCGCCGAGAGAACCGTAGAAATTCATATGATCGTTCCCGCGTCCACCCAGGCCGACGATGCCGACATTGACGCGGTCATTCGCGCCCAGGATGGGGAAAGCGGAAGTGGCGATGGCGGCGGAGGCAAAGCGGGTGAAAGTGCGGCGTGTGGAAGGCATGTTGCTGTCGGTATCTTATATCGAATGCGTGCCGGCGCGCGCTTAGTGGATGGGCGGGGGAGCCGGAGACGAGGGCGCGGGCTGGCCATCGATGGTGTCCGGTTCCATAAGTTCCACGCGTGAGCCGTCGGGATCGAAAATGTTCACTTGGCGTTTGCGATTGCGGCCGACCTGCATGGTGAGATCTTTGCCATAGTTCTGAAAGGCAGGCCGTGCCTTCAGAGTGTCGATTGCTTTTTGAGCATCGGGCACCGTGAGGCTCAAGTGATTTTTGCCGCCGCGCTGATCCGGTTCGGGCATGGCATCGTAGAGCATGAATTCCAGGTAGTCGCGCCCATCCGGTACGCGCATGTTGATCCAGGAGAGGCTCTTGCCGCCGGTGCCGCGCCAGAACTCATTGAAGCCGAGAATGCCATGGTAAAAATTCATGGCGGACGGAACGTTGCCTATCATCACGCCCACATGCGCGATGCGGTCTGAGATGCGCGTCGCGGGAAGAAACTTGCCCTTATCGCGCGCGGTCCAGCTATCGGGCTGGTACTCCACGATCTCGACCAGATTGCCGTCGGGATCGGCAATGTTGTAATTCTTGTTGCCGATCTGGCCCTTGGCTATGCTCGCGGGAACTTTGACATGGCGCGAGGCCAGGTAGTCTCTCATGGCTTCGGCGTCATCGGTATAGAAGGAGATGTGATTCAGCATCTGGCCGGCGCGCGGCTTTTCGGTGAAGAGCTCGATGTATTGTTCGTTGTTGATCTTCATGAAGGAGATGCGGACCTGGTCCGTGTCTTTGCTTTTGAGGGAGAAGCACTCTTCGAAGCCGAGAAAGTCTGTCCAGAAGGCGCGCGTCTTAGCGAGATCGGAAACGTAGAAGGCGATATGGGCGACGCCTCGAATGGGTGGCCGCATGGGTTCGGCTGCATGGCCGAGAGTTGAGAGCAACGCGAGAAGAGAGATGACTAAGGGCTTGAGCATGGTTAGTGTTTGTTAGTAAGCGACGCAAGCCGGCGGCCGCACTCTTCCACTCCGGGTTCTATGTTCGATTGGGAGTAAAGGGCGCGCGCTTCCCTGGTCAGGAGTACGGCTTCGGTGGTGTCTTGTTTATGGGCGAGCAAGGTGGCAAATCCGTTCAACGCATTGGCAAGATCGGGCCCGTGAACATCGCGCAGGTCGCGATACAGCGCCAGCGATTCCCGATAGGCATGCTCCGACGCGGACCGGTTGCCGGCTTCACGATCCATATCCGCGACATGGCGAATTGTGTGGGCCAGGCGATCCGGATTGCCTTCGGCGCGATACAAGGCAACGGCTTCGCGATAGTGTTTCAACGCTTCGGGAAGATTCCCGCTATCGCGTTTGATCTTGCCGGCTGCGACCAGTGCTCGGGCGCGTTCGCAACTCATAACGAAGATCAGCGTACCACCACGGGCTTCGTCAAGCGCCTTACTGCGCGGGTATGTTTCCATATTCAGATGGCCGAATCAGCCGTGCATGCAATTCAGTTCGTGACGTTGCTGCTGCTCTGTTCCGTGGTGGCGTTTGGCGTCCTGGCAAAAAAGCTGGACACGCCATACCCCATTGTGTTGATGCTGGCGGGGTTGGGGATGGCGTTGATACCGGGCGTGCAGCGTATACCGCTGAACCCGGATTTGATTTTCCTGGTTGTGCTGCCGCCTCTGCTGTACGCGGCGGCCTGGCAGACTTCGTGGCGTGAGTTTTCTTATAACATCAGCAGCATTCTGTTGCTGGCATTTGGGTTGGTCGGTTTCACCGTATTCGGGGTGGCTTACCTGGCCCCGAAATTTTTGCCCGGCTTCGATTGGAGCGCGGCCTTCGTGCTTGGCGCGGTGGTATCGACGACAGATGCGATCGCTGCAACATCCATCGGACGGAAGCTTGGCTTGCCGCAACGGGTGATGGATGTCCTCGAAGGCGAGAGCCTGGTGAACGATGCCAGCGGGCTGCTTGCGCTTGAGTTCGGCCTGGCGATTTTGATCCATGGGCAGGCACCCACGGCCGCCTTTGCGGTGTGGCGTCTGCTGTATCTGGTAGCCGGCGGGATTGGCATCGGTCTGGCCGTGGCTTGGCTGATCGATAAGCTGGAACGGCATGTGAATGATGGCCCGGTAGAGATCGGGATCAGCCTGATTGTTCCTTATGGCCTCTACCTGGGCGCGGAGGCCGTGCATGCTTCAGGCGTATTGGCAGTGGTGGCGGCGGGCCTGTACCTAAGCCGGAAGAGCACTCACTTTTTTTCCCCGCAGGTGAGGATTCAGGTGATGGCGGTGTGGAGCACGCTCACCTTTCTGCTGAACGGTTTTGTGTTCGTGCTTATGGGGCTGCAGTTGCCTTATATCCAACAAGAACTGAACGGGATGAACGTTCGCACGGCAATCTTGGACGGCGCCCTTTTTAGCCTGACGCTGATTGCGCTGCGTTTGCTTTGGATATTTCCGGGAGCTTATTTTTCCTGGCTGATCAGAAGGCATATTCAGAAGCAGAAAGAGCCCATGCCTTCGCGAAAGCAGATCTTTGTGGTGGGCTGGACGGGCATGCGCGGGGTGGTGGCATTGGCGGCGGCCGTGTCACTGCCCGCCACGTTTGCGGACGGTGCGCCATTTCCGCAGCGCGGCATCATCATCTTCCTGACGTTCAGTTTGATCTTCGTGACACTGGTGCTGCAAGGCTTGTCCCTGCCCTGGTTGATTAGGTGGCTGGGGATTTCCGAGACGGGGAACAACTGCGAAGAAGTGGAAGCGCGCGGCATTATATTGAACGCGGCGCTGACGCGGCTGGAAGAAATCCGGCAGGATGACAACGAACAGTTCGACCCCGTATACGACAATATTGCGCGCCAGTACAGGGCGAGGTTAAGCCATCTAACGGGGCGCGCTGAAGGCGTGGACAATGATGAATTCGCGCACTTCCGGCAAGTGTTCGATCAACTGCGCGCCGCTGAGAGGCAGACAGCGGTGCGCTTGCGAGAGGAGCGCCGCATCAGCGATGAACTGCTGCATCGCATCGAGAACGAACTGGACCTGATGG
>JBBROT010000439.1:0-3375 GCA_038229155.1 Bryobacterales bacterium
ACCAGCCGTCCTTTTCCAGAAACACAAACGGGTCCACTGACCAATCCGCCCGCTTCGCCTCCACCACGTCCAGATGGGCCAGCAGCAACAGCGGCTTGCGCTTGGGCGCGGCACTGCGAAAACGCGCCACCAGGTTGCCCTTGCGCGGGTCTGCACCCAGCACCTGCACATCCGCGTCCGGGAAGCCCGCCGCCTTCAACCTTGCCGCCACGGCCTTCGCCGCCACCGTGCAGTCTCCAACAGAATCGGTGGTGTTGATCTCAATCAGTTCCTTGAAAATGGACCGCGCCAACTCATCCGGCGTCTCCGCTCCCATCAGCGCCGCCGCGAAAATCAGCACGCCTGCCAGCATTGCGCCCATTAATCCTCACTCCCCGTGAACATGCTCGTCACCGATTGCAGCGGATTGTGCGAATCCCCTCCGTGCTTGGTAGGCGCAAGTTCCCGGCGCATTTTTTCAAGCGTCATCGATTGCACAAGCACGCGCCCCGGCCCGCTCAGCGTTGCCAGGAACAACCCTTCCCCACCGAACAGCGCGGTCTTGATTCCGCCTACGAACTCAATGTTGTAATCCACCGTTTCATCGAATGCCACGATGCAGCCCACGCTGACCTGCAGCCGCTCGCCCGGGTTCAGCGTGAACTCGATGAAGTCGCCGCCCGCGTGAATGAAAACCGTTCCCGGCCCGGTCAGCTTTTCCAGCACGAAGCCTTCGCCACCGAAGAAGCCCGCGCCCAGCCGACGTACCAGCGCTACCGAAAGACTGACCGTAGGTTGCGCAAAAAGGAACGCATCGCGCTGGGCCAGAATCGCCTGTCCCGGCGCCAACTCGATCGCTTGTATCCGGCCCGGATAGCTACCCGCGAAACCCACTTCCGCATTCGCCGAGTTCGCGCGGAAATATGTCACGAACAGCGATTCGCCAGTCACCGTGCGCCGAAGTGCCCCCAACAGTTTTTCGCCCAAAGTATTACCGCTCATGCGCGTGTCCCAACTCACGTTGGCCGTCTTATAGATCATCTTGCCCGCCTCGGCATACACCTCCTGCCCCGGCGCAAGCCGCACGCGGGCAATTTGGAGATTGTCGCCCTGGATGGTGTAATCCAGATGTGAAACCGGTTCCGGAGCACCCCCTAGCGTGGGTCCCGGACCCGTTGTTCCACCTGTCCCGGTACCGCGCGCAGGGTTGCCGCAGGAAGCGCAAAATTTGGCGTCGTCACCCACCTGACTGCCGCAATTCGAACAAAAGGCCATGACAGATTCTGCCATGAGCCGCCCGTTATGTCGAAAGGGCCCGCTCGAAAGCCGCCTCCAACTGTTCCTTCGTCAAGCTCGTACTCACAAACAATTCCTGCCTGGCCCCGCCGCTCAGCGCGATCGCCTTCCAACCATTCTGCGTTTCCACTGTGATGTGGATTTTCACCACGCCCTTGGCATCGCGCACCGGCCGGATCACACCGGGAATGATGGATCGGATCTCCGGCGTGTCCGCCAGCAGCCGCTCCAGCACCTTCTTCAAGTTGTCGATAATGCTGTGCTCAATCTTCAGCTTCCCTTGCGCTGTGCGTAGCCGGAAGGGCATACCCGCTATCATACGGGATCGCGCGTTCCGTCAATAATGAGAACGTGAATCACTCCATCACTCTGATCCCCGGCGACGGTATCGGTCCCGAAGTTTCCGACGCCACCGTTCGCGCGGTCGATGCCACCGGCGTTTCCATCGCCTGGGAGCGCGTCGATGCCGGCGTAAAGGCCGAGCAGGAAACCGGCAAGTTCCTTCCCGACGCCGTCTTCGCTTCTCTCGCCCGGACGCATGTCGGCCTCAAAGGCCCGGTAGCCACGCCGATCGCGTCGGGCCACCCCAGCGTGAATGTGGCCCTTCGAAAGAAGCTGAACCTTTATGTAAATTTCCGGCCCATCAAAATGTTGCCGGGTCTGAAAACGCGTTTCAGCGACCTTCCCATCGACATGATCATCTTCCGCGAGAACACGGAGGATCTCTATTCCGGCATCGAGCACGAAGTGGTTACCGACGTGGTGGAAAGCCTCAAGGTGATCACGAAGACCGCGTCCATGAAGATTGCGCGGGCCACCTTCGAGTACGCCGCGCGCGAAGGCCGCAAGAAGGTTACTGCGATTCATAAGGCCAACATTATGAAGATGTCAGATGGCCTGTTCCTGCGCTGCTGCCGTGAAGTGGCCGCCGAATACACGGCTGTCGAGTACGGCGAAATGATCGTCGATAACGCCTGCATGCAGCTTGTGATGCGGCCCGAGATTTTCGACCTGCTGGTGCTGCCGAATCTCTATGGAGACATTGTGAGCGACCTGACGGCGGGCCTGGTGGGAGGCTTGGGCATTGTGCCCGGCGCGAATCTTGGGGCTACCGACGCGGTGTTTGAGGCGGTGCACGGCACAGCCCCCGACATTGCCGGTAAGGGCTGGGCCAACCCGACGGCTCTGATGCAATCCGCCGCCCTGATGCTGCGGCACATCGGGGAACGCGACGCGGCCAATCGCCTGCAGCGCGCCATCGAAACGGTTTATCGGGCTAGCAAGCACTGCACGCGCGATGTGGGCGGGACCGCATCCACAGAGGACTTTACCGATGCCGTGATCGCGAACCTCTGAGATTGAGTGCGAATTTCATCTTGGAGTAAGTGCGCCTTAGCCGCGCTCGCACTCATCACGCTGCTGTTCGCGGATGTTATGTTCCGCGCGCTTCCCTCGCTCCTCTCGATTATTCTCCCATTTTATGGCCGGACCATGATCCGGCACCAGCTAAATCGTTATACCCGGAATCGAAAGAACGCATAATCACAGATTCCTGGGGCGACCTGGGGTCCGCAGCCTGGCAATTACAACCGTCTATTCGGTTTATGGCTTACTGTATGCGCACGGGAGAGTCTCCCTGGTGGAATCCGTATTGTGCGGCCGGAAGAATGGAGCCCGAAGGGTTATACTCGGTTACTTTTTCGCCTGTCGTTCTCCTCTCCGCGACATTCGGCGGCTCCTCGACAGCGATTTCGTTTGTTCTCCTCGCGTCATACTATTGTTGCGGCATTCTGCCTAATCCTATCGCTGTACCGGTATCTCGGAATCGGCCTTCTCGCCAGCTTTGCCTCAGCCGCGACTTACCTGCTGAATGATCGGGCAGCCGTATTTTCTTGCTCCTATTCTGCTCCTTGCCCTTCTACACCTCTCGAAAAGCCCCACGTTCGGCCGATTGTTGCTTGCCGCTGCCGCCCAGGGAATGCTCCTCACGGTGACAATCTTTCCGCCGATGATCCTGATGACACTTATTGATATTCGCATAATATAGTGGACTTAAAGGCATAGCGAAGACTGCTTCCAGAAGGCGGTGATGAGCTTGGG
>JBBROT010000440.1:0-3373 GCA_038229155.1 Bryobacterales bacterium
CATCTGTGGATTGAGAACGGGCTGGCGGCGTATTCGGAAGCGTTATGGTCGGAGCACCTCAGCGGAGCGAGCGCTCTCGATACACAGATGAAAGCGGCATCGATTGAAGCGTTGACGGTGGACAATATTCCGGTGGTGCAGGAAGCGCGGCTGGAAGATTATTCGCCGGAGTTGTGGGCATTGAGCGCAAGCAAAGGCGCGGAGGTGCTGAACATGCTGCGCTATGTGATCGGTGACGAGAAGTTCTTTCTGACGCTGAAGCAGTTTGCACAACAGAACGCCTGGAAAGGGGTGCTCACGGAAGACTTCCGCAAGGTGGCGGAGCAGTCGTCCGGGCAGGACCTGAAGTGGTTCTTCATTGAATGGATCGAATCGAGCGGCGCGCCCGAATTCAAGTTGGAATATACGGTCTTCCGCACCACGAAAGGGTTCCGCGTGCAGGGCAAAGTTTCACAGGATCTGGATACGTTCCGCATGCCGGTGGATATCCGGATCGAGACCGAAGGTACGCCGGAAGAGAAGCGCGTGGAAGTGGTGGGCACGTCATCGGAATTTTCGGTGGATACGTTCGGCAAGCCGAAGACGATCACGATCGATCCCAATGGCCGGTTGCTTCGCTTCAGCAATCAGGTCAGGGTTGCGGTGGCGATCCGGCGCGGGGAACAGTTTGCTGAGATCAGCGAATTTTCCGAAGCGTTGAAGGAATATCAGAAGGCTCTCGAGACCGCGCGGACCAGCTCTTTGGCGCATTACCGGATTGCTGAAGTGTTCTTTCTGCAGAACAACTATCAATCCGCCGCGAATGAGTTTCGCGAAACTTTGAATGGAGATCTGGACCCGAAGTGGGTGGAGGTTTGGGCGCACCTGGGCCTAGGCAAGATCTTCGATATCACCGGACAGCGCGAGCGCGCGGTGAACGAATACGAGCAGGCGCGGCGCACGCGAGACAACACGCAGAGCGCGCAGGACGAAGTGGCGAAGCTGATTCGCACGCCTTACGAGCGCAAGAAGACCGACGGCATTTAGCGGTATCCTTCTGATAAGCGTGCGCAGACTTTTCGCCAGTTCGCTGCTTTCCCTGCTGCTGGTCACCGTACTGGTGGCGGGCGGGTGCTTGTCCTGCGAACAGTACTTCATGTGGCCTTCGGCGAAAACTTGTTGCGCGGCTGACGGGCATTGCAAGACGAAGGTGCCTTCGAAGCAGACAAACGGTCCTGAGTGTAAGCGGATCGCGTTCGACGATCACAGGGCTGTCGATACCCAAGTGGATTTGCCTGCCGTGGCCATGGTTCCCTTGGAGCTTACGCTGACGGCGGACGCGGCCGGAGTGCCGGCGGAAGCGGGCGATGCGGCGTGGCCACCCGGACCTGATCTACAAGTTCTCCACTCCACTTTCCTTCTCTAGCCTTTCCTTTTTCGCCAGCGTTGTGCCTCAGCGCGTGCTTATGCACGTTGCTATTTCAGCGAATGCAGAAAAGGAGAAATCAGATATGCCGCACTTACGCGCGGGCATTGCCGGCTTTGCCATGGCATGTTTCGCGACAGGTAATTTAACCGGTGCCGATCATGGCCCCGTCTTCGGATTGGCTACGCCCACGAATCCCAAAGGCGGGTGGAGTTTCGATCTTGGTTTGAATGGCCGCGGCGGGTCCGCGTCCGCACTGGAAGCTGAGTTGTCGTATGGCCTGACTCAAAATATCAAGCTGGCTGTTTCGGGCCCCGTGGTGATTCAAGCGGATGCGTATCCGCGATCGTCCGTCACTACCAACACGCCCATCAGCGGCGATTTCAGCGGGCTTACCTGGTGGCGATTTCAGCGGAAAGATCTGGCAGGGAAGCGAATTGAGAGCACGGCTGTGGCAGGCGTTCTGCTGCCTGGTCCGCAAGGCGAGACCGGGATCTACAAGGGCCTCAACAGCGGGCCTGGATACCTGGTGGGGGCCGTCACGGGCATCGCGTCGCGCAGCCAGTATGTGTGGGTGGGTTCCAGCTATCAACGGTATGCGGAGCGGAAAGGAGATCGCCGTCCCGATCTGCTTTCTTGTACAGCGGTCTATGGCTTCCGTCCGCTTTCCTGGCGCACCGATTACCCACGTTGGGATTGGCGTGTTTTCGGCGAACTGACCGGCGAGAGAACCGGCACTATCCAGCGGATGAACCGGGATGTGCCAGCCACCGGAGCGCGCCAGATATTTGTCGGGCCCAGTGCGCTTGGCGTGTACCGGGCAATTGGGATTGAAGCCGGAATGCAGTTTCCGGTGTATCGCGATGCGGGGCCGATGTTTCCGAAAGAGCGCTACCGCTTTGCTTTGAACTTTGCTTATTTCTTCTGAGGGAATCCGTTATGAGAAAACGATTGCTGTTACTGACATGCGCCGCGATTGCGGCGGTATTGCCTGGGCGCGCCGAACTGCTGCAGGTGGAGCTATCCATCTTCGGCATGGATTGAATGACCTGCGCCCACGTCGTGAACGTGGCACTGAAAAAGACAGCGGGTGTGGAAACCGTGGACGTGAGTTTGAACAAAGGGCTGGCAACTGTGAAATTGAAGCCGGGGAACACGGTTTCGGTTCCGCAGTTATGGAGCCTGCTGCATGACAAAGGCTACACGCCGAAGACGACGGTGGTTCTGGTGAAGGGAGAGTTGGAGAATGCCGGCGGAAGAGTTCAACTCAAGGTGGCTGGCACCAGAGACGTGCTGGAGTTGAGTGCGGACCCGAAGGCCGCAGCGGCATTCACGGATGCCAAAAACCGGACGGGCCAGACGGTGAATGTGCAGGGAACGATGGAGCCTGGCAAGGATTTAAAGGCCGCGGTGCCGCTGCAAGTCCGGCAGGTGACTCAGTGATGACGAGCGGCACGGTGCACCCGCGCACGGGCGCGCTCAGCTATTTGTCGCTGTTTACTTCGCTGGGAACACTGCTGTGTTGCGCGTTGCCATCCCTGCTGGTGCTGTTCGGGCTTGGTGCCACTGTGGCATCGGCGCTTTCGGAGGCACCATGGCTGGTGAGTCTATCGCGACACAAGCCATGGGTATTCCTGACCTCGGGAATTTTGATCGCAAGCAACTTCGTCTACATCTACTGGCTGGCACCCAGGCTTCAGGCAAAGAATGGCTCGTGCGATCCAGGCGACGCGACGGCTTGCCAAACGGCCAGCCGGTTCAGCAGGATTGTGCTCTGGTGTTCGGCGGCGATTTATCTGATTGGGTGTTTCGCCGCGTTCTTACTGGGGCCGATCCTGATGCACTTCGATGGTTAAACGGAGACGCTGGCCAGCCGCCCTAGCGCGGATTCAACCGATTGCCAGTCCGCGCCGAGAGACTTGCGCAAACGATGTTGGGCTTGACGCCAATGCGGCAGAGCCCGGTCCC
>JBBROT010000441.1:0-3364 GCA_038229155.1 Bryobacterales bacterium
GTGAGTAATCGATAAACTTAAATGGAATGGCTCCCGCAACGGCCGGCGCATTGTAATCCGCACAATATGTCCTAATACTATTCAGATCGATCACACAGACATTGTGTTCGTTAGGAGCAAAGAAGGACAGCCAGTTGTCTTTCGAGCCATCCCCGGTGCCGCCGTTCTTGATTGCGCTAAACCGCTTGGTAGCGGCGTAATCCACTATGGTGGTTGTTGTATTGGTGGAGAGCACGTGTTTCATCACCGCGGCACCGGAAAAGAAATAGTAGATGTCGTCGCTCAGGGCATCCCAGCGCGGCTGATCGAGCGTCACCACACCCGGGCGGGCGCGGTACACGACGGCCGCTGTGGCCGTGTCCACAATGTCGGTTTGTTGATTGTTGATGGACAGCATGGCGTACTTTCCCGTGGCGCTTAAGGGAAGGGGAGTGGAATACCCATGCAGGGTGCGGGACGGCGAAAGGACCTTCACGACGGAGCCGAATGTGGCATCCACGTAGGAGCTTCCCACCGCGGGTACGGGGAAGGGCGACAACGGCGATTCGCCGGGTACGGTGCATAGCGCGGCATCTGCGAACTGCGCTGGCGTGGAGCAACCCCGCGGGTTCGCCGGGTAAGTAAACGCGGGCGTGGCTTGACCAGCCAAGTACCCACAAGCCACGAAAATTCCTATGAGAATAAATAAGAAACGGCGTATTAAGCTCTGGTGAAGTGTATCAATCATCACCGAGAGCTTAGCGGGTGCGAAATGGGTTTAACAATACAACAAATTCAGTGACGGATATGAACTAAGGGGATATACAGACCTTTAACTACCAGTTTGTAATGGATCCATCGGGCCGTTCGAAGATCGGCGTAACGCGATATCGTTCAATCACTTCCGCAAGAAGCTGAAGGGGCTTCGTATCCAGTTCGACACCCAGGCCGGGGCGGCGGTTCGGCATCAGTTTTCCCTTGTTCCAATCGGCGCAAACGGGCAAATGGGGCTCAACCTGCGGGCCCGTACCGGTCATTTCCATCATCACGGGCCCGGAGAACGCGCTGCAGGCATGCACCAACGCGGCGACGCTGAGCGGGCCGGTGAAATGCGGAATCAAACCCACATAATGCGTCTCGCAAAGCGCCGCTATTTTCATGAATTCAGTGATGCCGCCAACGTTCGGCAGCGTCATGCGCGAATAATCGATTAATTGCTGCTCAATCAAATCATTTACATCCCATTTCGAGCCGAATTGTTCGCCCACGGCGATGGGGACTTTCACCTTCTGCCGAAGCTCTTTGTAGACCATCGGGTTTTCAGAGCGGATCAGATCTTCGGCGAAGTAGGGCTCCAGCGGCTCGATCAGGCTGGCGAGCCGGACCGCGTCCGGCAGATCGAGGCGGGTGTGAAAATCGAGCGCCCAATCGCCATCCTTGCCGACGCCTTCGCGAATTTGCGCGCAGTCTTCATAAGTCTTGCGGACCATCTTGTGCGAGTTGAACGGTTCGTCGCGGCCAGGGTCCGACGTGGCATGCCGATAGGCCCGAAAGCCCATTTCCATGCAGGCGCGGGCGGATTCCTTCAGGCTGCCGCGATTCGGAAAACTTGTGGCATAGCATTCGCAGTGGTTGCGCTGCAGCCCGCCCAGCAATTCATACACGGGCACGCCGAGAGCTTTGCCTTTAATGTCCCAGAGCGCCAGATCGATGGCGCCCAGCGCGTCCAACTTTTCGCGGCCGGCGGGATAAAAATAGCCGCGATACATCATCTGCCAAAGGTGATCGATGCGGGACGGGTCTTCGCCGATGATCATGGCACCGCACTGTTCCACGGTGTCTTTGGAACCGCCTTCACCGATTCCGGTGATACCCGCGTCTGTCTCCACGGTGACGATGTTGTAGCTCTGGTTGAAGATGGCGCGCCCACGCGGATTCTTATAGAAGCGGATGCGTGTGATCTTCATGGGCCCCGGGTTGGGGGCGGCTGTCATGCGGGTGGCAAGGGGAACGGCGGCAGCGGAGCCGGCTGCGGCCAGAAAGGCGCGGCGTTTCATCATACCGTCAGATCGTATCCCAATCCGCGCATTCCGTCGATGACGTTCGTCCGCACGCGTGTGACTTCGTCGGACGAAAGGGTGCGGTCGCCGGCATACAGAGTGAAACGGAAAGTAACGCTCTTCGTATCCGATTTCGCGTATTGGCCCAGGTAAGAAATCCGTTCCAGAAGGGGCCCGGCCAGCACTTGCATTCGCCGCTCCAGGTCTCCTACCAGTTCACGCGGCTTGGCAATCACGGAAAGGTCGAAGCCGCTGGACGGGAACTTCTTCACGGCAGAGTAGGTGGCGATGCCGGCTTCGTGCTGCGCCGTCTTGCTGAGATTCAGATCGAGAATCGCCGCGCGGTGAGAGCCTTCGAGATAGCTGGGATGCAACTCGAAGAGGCGGCCCACCACGGTTCCGGCGGCCAGCACATCTACTGTGCGGCGGGGATGTTCGAACGGACGCGCCTGCGCGGCACGCACCTGAATATCGCGCGCAAGACACTGCGCGATTCGCTTCAATTCCAGCAGGGCACCTTCTTCGCCATAGATGGCGAGCACCAGATGCTGGACCTCCTCAGGCAAAGCGGGTTCTTCTCGCTTGTGAATTTCGCGCCCGATTTCAAAGAGGCGGAAATGCTCCAGATGCTTGCGGTTTTCCACAATATTCGCGTAAATACCGGGCAGCAAGGAGGGACGCATCAGGCTCTGATTCTGCGCGATGGGGTTCAGGACCCGCACCGAATTTGCAGGAACGAAGCCAAGTTGCTCCACCTGTTCTTCGCTGAGGAACGAATAATTGTAGACCTCCGTGAAGCCCTGCGCCGCCACCATATTGCGAACGCGCCTCAGGTAAAGGCGCTCCGGCGAATCTGGCGGCACGGTGGAAAGCACGGCCGGGGGCACAGGCGGAATGGTCTCGTAACCGATCATCCGGCCCACTTCTTCCACCAGATCGTCGGGAGTGCTGACGTCCTTTGTGGCGCGCCAGGAAGGCACCGTAACGGTAAGATTCGGCCAAGTGCCAGCGACGCCGAAACCCAGGCTGGTGAGGATGGAAGCGACGCGCTCGGGTTCCACGTCGCGCCCCAGCTTGCGATTGAGCCAGTGCCCGTCCAGCGAAAGCAGCGGGGGGGCCTCGGTGGCAATGCGCCAATCGGCCAGGCCGCCCACCGGCCGCGCTTCGGGGCACAGAATCTTCATCAGCGCGACAGTACGGGCTAAGGCGCGAACGGTGTTGGCCGGGTCCTGCGCCTTCTCAAAGCGCATGGAAGCGTCGGTGCGAATCTTCAGGGCAGTGGATGTTTTGCGAACGCTGGAGGCATGGAAATTCGCGGCCTCGAA
>JBBROT010000442.1:0-3347 GCA_038229155.1 Bryobacterales bacterium
CTGAACTTCCCGCTGGTGCAAGGTGGCGATCTGACGGTTCGCAACAGCCGCGTGTATCTGAAATCGCTCGAAGGGTTGAAGCCGGTGGATGTGATTCTCCGGCGCGTTGACGATAGCTTTTGCGACCCGTTGGAGCTTCGCTCGGATTCGTATCTGGGCGTTGCAGGATTGGTGGACGCGGTGCGCGCCGGAAATGTGACAGTCGCTAACGCACTTGGCAGCGGCTTGATCGAAACGTCCGCGTTCATGCCGTTCCTGCCTGGCTTGAGCCGGCGGCTGCTGAGTGAAGATCTCGCGCTGCCTTCGGTCGCAACATGGTGGTGCGGGCAGCCGAAAGCGGCTCGCTATGTCCGCGAAAATCTCGATTTTCTGGTGGTGAAACCCGCCTTTCCCTCGAAGGGCATGGAGCCCGTGTTCGGTGGCCGGTTGAAGGCGGACGACCGTGCGCGCCTGCTGGAGCGCATTGCCGCGCATCCACACGATTTCGTCGGCCAGGAACTGCTGAACATCTCGAGCGCACCGGTGTGGTCGGACTCAGGGCTCTCTCCTCGCCGCGTGGTGCTGCGGGTCTATTTGGCCTCGGTGGGCGATTCGTGGATTGTGATGCCCGGCGGCCTGGCCCGAGTTTCGCCGCGTCAGGATGCGCCGGTGGTTTCCATGCAGCGCGGGGGCGGCAGCAAGGATACTTGGGTGCTTTCGAGCGGCCCGGTGGATAACTTCACCATGCTGCCACCGTCGAGCGCGGCGGTGGATATCAATCGCGGCGGATCGAGCGACCTGCCCAGCCGCGCGGCCGATCATCTCTATTGGCTGGGGCGCTATGCGGAGCGCTCCGAACACGTGTGCCGCATCCTTCGCTGCATCCTGGTTCGCCTCACAGGGGAAGGCGGCGCATCGGGGCTGGAGCCGCTGATGAGGCTGCACCAATCGCTCGATTCGCCCTATTCGCGCTTGGCGAAAGACGATCCGCAAGGCCATCTGGACCAGATGCGCGAACTGGAAGAGGAGGTGCTCTCGCTCATCTTTGAAGAGCAGAGGCGCGACAGTCTGAGCGCCAATTTCTCTCGCGCGGCGCGCGCCGCGGCCCAGGTGCGCGATCGTCTTTCGAGCGACATGCTGCGCATCGGGAGCCAGTTCAACAGCGTTGCGCGCGCGTCCGGCCATATCGCCTGGGGGTACGTGTCCACTGCCGATGCATTGGCGGTGCTGAACCGCTGCATCGCCACTCTTGCCGCTCTGCGAGGCATTGAAATGGAGAACATGACTCGCGGCCCCGGCTGGCGATTCTTGAACATCGGCAGACGCATTGAGCGCTCGGTGCAGATGATCGATCTGTTCCGCGCCATCATCGTGCCGCTCGATCCGGAGACATGGCCAGCGCTCGAACTACTGCTGGACGTGTGCGACAGCTCCATCACTTATCGTTCGCGCTACTTCACCACCATTCAAGCCGCGCCGGTACTGGACCTGTTGATGAACGATGAGACCAATCCGCGCTCTCTCGCTTTCCAGATGAAAGACCTGACGGAGCACTGCCGCGCGCTGGCCAACATGCCTTCCGGCGCGGGCTGGCCCTACTATCAGCAACGGCAGGTGGAAGTATCGGCGGCCGAACTCTTCCACTCCGATGTGAACGCGCGAGCACAGCTCGATACGCTGCTATCGAGGCTAGCGGCGGCGATTCCCGCGCTCTCCGATACGATGACGAACACTTACTTCAGCCATGCGCTGCTGGAGCGTTCCACATGATGTATCGCGTGCGGCACATCACCACGTACGATTATCAGGATCCGGTTTCGGTATCGCACCACGTGGTGCGGCTCACGCCACGGAATCTGGCTCATCAGACGGTGGAGTTTTCGACGATTCAAGTGACGCCTGCTCCGCCCGTTACAGCAACTACACACAACGATTACTTCGGCAACCCGGTGACGGCTTTCACCTTGCAGGAGCCGCATGAAAGGCTTGCTGTCGAGGCGGCGAGCGAACTCGAGGTGCTGGTGCCCGCGCTGCCCAATTTCGCCAACTCCACGCCTTGGGAGATGGTGCGCGATTCGCTCGCGCTCGACCACTCCGTAGATGCGCTGGACGCCTACCAGTTCGTATTCGATTCGCAGCGGATCGCAACCAAGCCGGAGCTTGCCGATTACGGGAGGGAATCGTTCCCCGCCGGCCGGCCCTTGATGGAGGGCGCGCTCGACCTGACCGGCAGGATCAATCGCGACTTCCGATTCGACACCAAGGCGACGGAGGTGACGACGCCGGTGGAGACCTTCTTTGAAAAACGCCGTGGCGTTTGCCAGGACTTCGCGCACTTGCAGATTGCGTGTCTGCGATCGCTTGGGCTGCCCGCACGCTACGTCAGCGGATATCTGCGAACGTATCCACCGAAAGGAAGCCCACGGCTGATTGGGGCCGATGCATCGCATGCGTGGTGCGCGGCGTGGTGCCCCACATCGGGCTGGATCGATTTCGACCCGACCAACGATTGCGTGCCGAAGGACGGCCACATCACGGTGGCTTGGGGGCGCGATTATACCGACATCAGCCCGATCCACGGAGTGCTGCTGGGCGGCGCGCACCACACGCTGCATGTCTCCGTCGATGTATTGCCGCTTGCGTGAATCAGTTGCCCGGATGGTACTCGCGTTCGGTGTGCCCCACGAGTTGTGACGGGTAGTAATAGACGTCGCGCAGTTCGCCCGTGCTGTAGCGTTTGGCCTGATCGTTGAAGTGAGGCGATGACGGATGGCCGCTTTCGCCTCCCGCTGTAATTGCCTTGGCTCGCACGCGCGAACCGAACTCCACCACCGCAACGAAGCTGTTGCCGCTGGTGCCGTACCACTTTTTTGTGCCCGGATATTGACCCGCTCCGAACGATGCGAGCGATCCCCATACAGAAGAGGTGAAGCCAACAGGGATACTTTCTCCGGCATCGCTGAACGGCTGCACGATGTCGGCGGTCAGGCGTTGAAAGCGGTTGATGTCCCCCCATGGGGTCTTCCATGTGCCGAACTCCGCTTCGAGCTTATTCGAAGCGATGGTGAGCGATTGGAGGAGCAACTCCGGCGCGGCGCGGGAGGCGATGTAGTCTTCGACGGAGAGGCTGGTGAGCTTGGCATCGGGTAGAACGCGTCTGCGAATCTCTTCGCCCCAATACACGGCAAGAGAGGTGGGAATGGAATCGACGGCCCATCGAAGATTCCATACTCGCAGCATCTCAGCTTGTTGAGCTAGCTTAGGCGAAGGCGCGGCGTCGAAGGCTTTCAGAAGAGCGGGAAGAGGCTTTTCAAACCAGGGCAGATAGCTATCGTAAGCGGCGGCTATCAGCGATTCGAGTGTGAAGC
>JBBROT010000443.1:0-3345 GCA_038229155.1 Bryobacterales bacterium
ACGCTCAGCGTGCCGCCGGACAAGCCCAGAATCCCGGCGGGCCCGGTGGTGAACAATTCAGCCATCCGCATCAGTGAAATCCTTCCGCTATGCACCAGGGTTTCAAGAGTCAGCCCGATCGCGGTTTCAAGGCCGGTGATGCCGAAGGGGCATCGTTCGAATTCTTGCATCTTGTCATTCCCAGCGTGTGGCGCGTGGTCCGTGGCAATTGCATCGATTGCGCCTGAAACCACGCCCTCAATGACTGCCTCCACATCCACCTTGCATCGCAACGGCGGCTTCATCTTGTAGTTACTGTCGTAATCGTGCAGTTCTTCGTCTTGCAGCACGAAGTGGTGAGGCGTGGTTTCCGCCGTCACGCGAAGCCTGCGCGATTTGGCGAAGGCGACCATGGCAACCGCCTGTCGCGTGGAAATATGCGCTACGTGATAGCGCGCGCCTGTGCTTTCGGCCAGAATGATATCGCGCGCCACCATCACGTCTTCTGAACTTGAGGGGATGCCGCGCAAGCCCAGCCGAGTGGACATGACACCTTCATGCATGTCGCCACCGGCGCTGAGATTCAGGTCTTCGCAGTGATCGATCACGGGCAGGTCCAGCGCGCGCGCAAACTCCATAGCGCGCCGCATCACGCGCGAATTCATCACCGGCCGGCCATCGTCAGATATTGCGACAATGCCGGCCTTCTTCATGGATGCGATGGCAGCGAGTTCTTCGCCGGCGGAACCTTTGGTAATCGCGCCGATGGGGAGAACGTTCACAATTGCGTTCTGTTTTGCGCGTGAAACGATATAGCTGGTGACGGTGGCGTTGTCGTTGACCGGGCTGGTGTTCGGCATGCAGCAGATGGTGGTGAAGCCTCCGGCCGCCGCCGCGCGCGCACCGCTCTCAATGGTCTCGGCGTGTTCCATGCCGGGCTCGCGCAGGTGGACGTGCATGTCGATAAAGCCGGGCGCTACGATGGAGCCGCGCGCATCGAATTCCTCTGTGCCACTGGGCGCGGAGTCCGCAAAATCGCCATCCACGATAAAAAGATCGCGAACTCCATCGAAGCCGGTGGCAGGGTCAAGAACCCGGCCGTTTCGCACGATCAAGGAATTCATGCCAGCACTCGTTCCAGAACCGCCATCCGCACCGCGATTCCGTTTTCCACCTGGTTCAAAATTACCGACCTTTGCGAATCCGCCACTTCGCTTGAAAGCTCGCGCCCCCGATTGATGGGCCCCGGATGCATGACAATGGCGTGCGGCTTGGCTAGCGCCAGATGCTCCAGGCGCAATCCGAAAAATTGAAAGTACTCTCCGGCTGACATGGGCACTTCGTGTTGCCGCTCCAGCTGCACGCGCAGCATCATGATTACGTCTGCGTCTTGAATTGCCTCGCGAATATTGTTTGTGAGGGTGACGTTCGGGGCCAACTGGCTCAACTCGCGCGGCAAGAGCGATGCCGGCCCGCATAAAACTGTGTGAGCCCCGAATTTCGAGAGCAGATACACGTTGGATCGCGCCACACGGCTATGCGCAATATCGCCGATGATCGCAACGCGCAAGCCTTCAAGCGTGGGGCGTTGATCCAGAATCGTTCGGGCGTCCAGCAGCGCCTGCGTGGGGTGCTCATGCGTGCCGTCGCCTGCGTTGATGATCGGGATCGGCAGGTGCCGCGCCAGAAAGTGCGGTGCGCCCGAAGCGGAATGGCGCATCACGATGGCTTGCGGGCGCATGGCACCGAGCGTATTTAGAGTGTCCACCAGAGACTCTCCCTTACTGACGCTGGAGCCCGAAGCCGTGATGGAGAGAGCCTCCGCGCCTAACCGCTTCGCTGCAATTTCAAAACTGGTGCGCGTTCGGGTGGAGGCTTCGAAAAAAAGGTTCACCACCATCTTGCCGCGCAATGTTTCAAAGCGCTGGAAGGACTGCCCCGCAAGCGGTTGGAAGTGCTTGGAGCGTTCGAGAATGGCTTCGATCTCGGTCCGCTCCAGGTGCTCGATTCCCAGCAGGTTCAAACTTTCTCCACAAGAAGGACCTTTTCCATGCCATCGATTTCCTGAAACTTGACTTCGATGATTTCGTTCGAAGACGTCTGAACCGTGCGGCCGATGTACTGAGCTTCAATCGGCAGTTCCCGGTGTCCCCTGTCGATCAGGACCAGCAATTGCACGCGCGAAGGTCGCCCATGGTCGAACAGGGCGTCGAGCGAGCCACGGATTGTGCGGCCAGTGTACAGAACGTCGTCCATGAGGATGATCTCTTTGTCCTGAACGGAAAAAGGAATTTCCGTGGCTCCGATGACCGGCTTCACGCCGACTGTGGTGAGGTCGTCGCGATACAAGTTGATATCCAGAATGCCGACCGGGATCTCTCGATTTTCGAGCGCCGCAATTTTTTGGGCTAAACGCTGCGCAAGAGGTACGCCTCGCCTTCGAATTCCGATAAACGCAAGATCCGCCAAGCTGCGGCTGCGTTCCAATACTTCATGCGCCAGGCGCACCAGCGTCCGATCTATCTCGGACGCGCTCATCAATTGGCCTTTCTCGCGTGTCAACGCCATTCGGAATAGTGTAGCGTGACGCGGGTTAGAACTTGCGCATGCGCCCGCGAATCCTTCGGGCCAGCTTCTCAATTTCTTCAGTCTTGCGAATGCTGCTCAAGGAAAGCACATGGCTGGTATCGTGTTCCATTTCAGCGGCAAGTGCCTGCGAAATTTCGGTGATCTGCTTCAAATCTTCAAGCGATTTCGCGTGGTCCGCTTTCAGAATTTCGTCGATTTGGGTCTTGCCGTTCGGAAGCTTTCCCTTCGGTATCCCGTCGTCAGGGCCCCCATGTGTATTCAAGGGATCGAGCACCTGCGGGAAGGCTCCACAGCATACCGTAAAGAAGACCAGCAAAAGGAGCGGACGCATAAAAAGCTGTTGCTATCATACTGAACAATGCAAGAAGTGAATGTCGGGATAGTAGGCCTGGGCAACGTTGGCTCGGGAACAATTTCCATACTGACGGAAAACGCCGAACAGATTGCGACCAAGCTTGGTTTTCGCCTGAACGTAACCCTGGCATGCAGCCGGGGGGTGAACAATTTGCAGCTGCCCGACGGCGTACGCACCACGACAGACTGGCGCGATGTTACTTCCGACCCTTCGATTCAAGTGGTGGCTGAGCTGGTGGGCGGCACCGGTGTCGCGCGCGAAATTATCGATGCCGCTATCGCCGCCGGCAAGTCAGTGGTCACAGCCAACAAAGAGCTTATGGCGCTGAGCGGTTCCGAAATCTGGGATCGTGCGATTCAGGCCCGTATCAATCTGGCGATGGAGGCTAGCGTCGCTGGCGGCATCCCCATTCACGCGGTTCT
>JBBROT010000444.1:0-3344 GCA_038229155.1 Bryobacterales bacterium
ATGGCAACGGGTTGATCGGCGCGAAGGTGGAGAACGGCGAGTTGACGATACGCGATTGGTATATCCCGTCGAACTCCGTGTGGCTGCAAAAGCGCGATCTGGATATGCAGGTGACGCCCGCCATCTTCCCTTTCAATGGCCGTGAACTCATGGTCACTGGCAGCAAGGAATGCCGCGTTTATTTGCTGGATACACGGAATGCCGGCGGCGAAAATCATCAGACGCCGATGTACCGCACGCCGCTGCTCTGCAACGAAGAAGTGGATTTTCAAAGCGCGGGAATCTGGGGCAGCATGGCCAGTTGGCAGGATCCAAAAGGCACGCGTTGGGCGCTCACTCCTTTCTGGGGCCCGTCTCACCCTGCCTTTAAGCCGCCCGTTCAATACGGCAAGGTGGAGCACGGCGCGGTGGTGGCCTTCAAGGTGGAAGAGAAAGACGGCAAGCCTGTCTTGAACCCGGCCTGGATGTCGCGCGATATGGATCAGGCCGAACCGCCTGTGATCGCGAACGGCGTTGTTTTCGCTTATGGCAATGGCGAGAATACGCGGCAGGCTTATGCCGATAAAGGCCTTGCCGATTACAGCCCGCTCCGCATCAAAGCCTCCACCCACGCGGTGCTTTATGCGCTCGATGCGGAGACAGGGAAAGAGCTTTTCTCCAGCGGCGACCAGATCAAAACGTTCACTCACTTCAGCGGGCTCACCGTCGCCAACGGCCGCGTCTATATCGCGACGTTCGATAGCGTTCTTTATTGCTTCGGTTTGCCGGGGGCTAAGTAGTCCATGAAAAATATCTATGCAGTTGCGGCAATGTCGCTCCTTTCGGCAAGCCCGGTAAGCGGGCAGGGCAGGCCTCTCGATTGGCCGTTTTTCGGCGGCGATGCGCAACGGTCCGGATGGCAGAAGGGCGATCTTCGCATCACGAAAGACAACGTCAAAGATTTCGAATTGGTGCTGAAGCGCAAGCTCGAAACGAAGAGCGGAGACCGGTCGCTCACGCCTCCCGTGGTAATCGGTAATCTGATCTCTTACAAGGGTTTCAAAGAGCTTGCTTTTGTGGCCGGCGGTTCTGGACGCATCTGGTCCATCGATGCCGATGTGGATCGCATCTTCTGGCAGAAGCAGCTTGAATCGAAGAGCGCCGGCTGTTCCGGCGGCGCGATGGGCACGCCTACTTTAACGCCGCCCACCAACTTCGCCGCGCCCCGCCCGCGTCCTTTGCCGCCAGGCACGCAGAGCCCTGGTGCGCCTGCCTCTCCGGCGGCCACACCCATGACGGCGGCGCGGCCCTCCGTGCTGGGCAGTAGTGGCTTCGGTTCGCCCCGTCCCGCGTTTGCTGTTTCGAAAGATGGGCGGCTTCACGTATTGAACACCTCTACGGGAGACGATCTGGTGGAGCCCATCCCTTTCCTGCCGCAGAATTCCCGCGCCTCCAGCCTGACCATCGCCGATGGAGTGCTCTACACCACCGTGACCGATTGCTCCGGCAAGACGGGCGGCGTCTGGGCCATCGACCTGAATGGCGATGACAAGAAAGTGTCGAGCTATGCTCTCAAGGGTGCCGCTCCCGTGGGCGTGGGCGGTCTCGCCATCGGCATGGATGGCACCGTGTATGTCGCGGGTTCGGATGGATCGCTTGCCGCGCTGGCTCCCAAGTCTCTTACCCAAATCGCCGCGTTCCCGGGCACCGGTAAACTGGGCGCGCAAGCCACCCCTGTCGTCTTCACTTATAAAGAGCGGGACATGATTGTCGTGCCTACCGCTGACGGCCGCCTGACGCTTCTCGATTCGAAGCAGATGTCCGCGCCCACATTCCAAACGCCCGCGCTGGGCAAAGTTTGGGGAGGTATTTCAAGTTGGCTCGATGCGGACGGTACGCGCTGGATTGCGGCACCGGTGTGGGGTCCCGTTAGTGCCGATACCAAGTTCGCGATCGCGAACGGCGCAGCGGCCAATGGCGCAATCGTTGCTTTCAAAGTGGAGGAGCCCGGTGGCACGCCGATGTTAACTCCGGCATGGATCTCGCGCAATCTGGATTCGCCGGAGCCTCCGGTCATCACGAGCGGCGTTGTGTTCGCGCTCGCCGCTGGTAAGCGGGGTGGCCATGCGACGCTCTTTGCCTTAGATGCCGCGACCGGCAACGAGATGTACTCCACCAAGGAGCAGGTCACGCAGCAGGCCAACCTGAACGGCATCGCCATCGCGAACGGGCGTGTGTTCTTCACCACTGTGGATGGCACACTCTACGGCTTCGGGATACACCTGGAGATTTAGATTTCGATGGGAAAGCCGTAACAATACAGCGTCGTACCGGCCACGAAGTAGACATGGCCGTTTGCCACGGCGAGGCTGTCCCGCGCGGGTTCGGTGCCGTTCGGTGCGCTTAAGAATGCTTGCGTCCCAGTCGCGATCTCCAGCGCCAGAAGCTTGGTGCCCACCACGGTGAAGACGAGGCCGTTCGCTGCCACTGGTGGGATGGGATTCGACAGGTCTGAAATGACCCATGTGGGATGGTCTCGATCCACGGCTGCAATCGAAGAGCCCGACGCTGCGATACGAATGCCACGCCACACGGCAGCTTTCGGTTCAGGCGGCGCGGTCTTCACGGCAAGCCTCACGCCGCCTGCGTTCAGAGTGTGACCGTATTCGCCGGCTTGGGGCGCACCGCAACCGCCGGACACATACGTCGTTATCACGCGGCTGGTCAATGTCAGATCGGATGCGACGCTGCCCGCGGGCAGGAAGTTCTCAGCTAGCGACAAGTCCTTCGCATCGGCCGGGCGAACGGTATGGAGTTGGCCGTCGCTGGTGAGCACGAATAGCGAGCGTCGCGGCGTGGAGGCGTCGTCGCCTTCGGGCGGCGGCCCATTATACGGAGCCAGCACCGGCGCGGCGGTCAGGCCGATTTTGCAATCGGTAGCAGGCACATCGAAGTGCCGCTTCCAGAACAAGCGGCCCAGGTCGGCGTCCACCGAATAGAGATTGTCCTGTGCGCCGGCCACAAACACCAACTCTTTGATGCCGCGGTGGGTGAAGATGGGCCCCAGCACCACGGGCGCGGTAATCCGCTCCTCGAAGTTGAATTTCCAGAGCAGCTTCAGACCGCCGGCTGTTGCGGGCGATAGCTCCTGCTCGGCGGGCTGTGAACGCGTGTGCCGGGGGTCGGCGGACGCGCTCAGCCAATCGGCCGCCGCCATAGCGCACGCGAGTAGAACGGGAAACATTACGTCCAGTTTACGGTGTCGTTTCGGTTGATGACGAAGACGTAAAAGAACGTGCCGAGCACGGCGAAGATGGCGCACACCAGGAACGCGTAATAGAACTCGCCGGTTTCACGCACCACCC
>JBBROT010000445.1:0-3307 GCA_038229155.1 Bryobacterales bacterium
CGATCTGGGCAGCGTTCGCACCTATTGCGCGGACTATAATTCTTCCGCCATCGCGGGAGCGATTCCGTTCACCTTCATCGATTTTTCCCTGATCGCCAAAGGCGTGGATAGTGCCAGCGGGAAGCGCTATGTGCTGCTGATGGGCCTGCCTTCCATGGCGGCATTTTCAGTGGACACCGCCACCGGCACGCTCGCTTTCGAATATCGCGGTCCCGAATTTCCCATGCATCTGATGGGCGCGTATGGCCGCAACAACGGGAACAGAGTCTGCGAACCGAACGAACTCTGTCTGGGAGCGCCCCATGCGGACGTTTTTGAAAACACGGATGGCAAGCAGTATCTGGCTCTGGAAATGGATTACGAAGGCAGTTCCTTCGCCCCCTGTTCACGCCGCGTGACCGCGCTTGAACTCTCCAAGGGCAATGCGATATTGGACATCGCCGCGCAGGGTGGCGGCCTGACGTCCATCATGGCCACTCACTTTTGCGGAGCTCAGGATTCCTTTGTCGCCTCACACGTGAGTTGCGCCAAGACCAACCCCTACTGCGCATTCTCAAAAAATTACGCCGATTATTTCGTGATGGACCCCGCCAACATGGGCACGCCCATACCTCGCTTCCCGCATGAATCGGAGGTCTTCGTGGTGCGCGGCCTGGGGCTTGAAGTCAGACGCTTGGCGCAGCTCCACAGCATGCGCTTCACGAACGATACGTATTGGAGCACGGCGCGCGCGGGCCTTTCCGGAGACGGCAGATATATCCTCTGGGACTCCAACTTCTACCGCCCCAACCGGGAGCAGACGTTGATGACCGCGACCGGGCTGGGCTCAACGGTCGTCACTCCTCCGCCTCCTCCGCCTCCTCCGCCCGTTCCCTCCGCCGGCGTCCCCGTGGTCTGGACCAATCTGGTGAACGCGACCGCGAACGGCAACTCTCTTCAGGGCACCAACGCGGGCTTTAACGGCAGCGCCACGGCCCAGCAACAGCTCGCCGCCGGCGACGGTTTCGTGCAGTTCACGGTGGTTGTGTATAACTGGGTCCGCTCCGTCGGGCTCAGCACTAACAACAGCTCAATCCAGTTCGGTATTACGCTCAACGGTGCTGGAGGCGCGGAAGTTCGAGAGTCTGGACAGTACCGCGGAGGGACACCATATGCCTCAGGCGATGTGTTCCGTGTCGCGCTTGAAAGCGGGCACATGAATTACTACAAGAACGCGACGCTGTTCTATTCGAACGCGGCTCCCACATTCACCTACCCATTATTCGTTGACGCGCAGCTTAGTTCGCAAGCGACGTTGTCCTCCGTCCTGCTGGCTTCCGGTTCGGTTCCGGTTGTCCAGACGCCGCAGAACCTGGTCTGGATCAATGGCAGCCATGTCACAATCAACGGCAACAATCTGCAAAGCAGCAACGATGGCTACAGTGGCTCAGCCAGCTCGCAACAGCAAGTCACCCAAGGCAACGGCTTTGTGGAATTCACCGTGTCCGAAGTGAATACCGTGCGAGGCATTGGCCTGGGGAATAACGCCGGTGCCATCGATTACGGCATCACTCTCAACGGAGGCGGTGCCTGTGAAGTGAGGGAACTGGGGGCATACCGGAGCGCCGTGCTCTGCACCACCGGAGACGTGATTCGCGTTGCGATCGAGAGCGGCCAGATGAAGTACTACAAGAACGGCGCGGTCTTCTTCACGGATCCGGGCCCGGTTCTTAGTTATCCGCTTACAGTGAACGCGTTTATCACATACGCGGCAACGCTGCTCTCCGTCATGTTCGGCGCTTACTAAGAACTTGCTTGTTGGAAGAAAGGGGGTGGGTCATCCGGGTGACTCATCCTCGCTTTTCCTTTCAGCGCCTGATCAGGAAGCCTTTCGGCGCGAACGTGAAGCCGAACTTATTCTCCCGGGCCGAATCGCTCACATAGTCATCCGGATACGCCGCGAAATATTCTTCAATAGCTTCATATGGCCCGGGTCCGAAATCGGGTAGCACCGGATGGCCGTTGACGCTTCCATCCTCCACCACAACGTAATCGCCCGGCTGCGTGAGCGACTGCAATTGCAGCAGCTCCTGGAACACATGATCTTTACTGTGATCGCTGTCAACGATGAAGAATACGCCGCCCGGATATCGAAGCCGTAGCTCACGAATCCGGTTCGCCGCTTCCGGGCTGGTAGAACTCGCCACCAGAAACTCAATGTCCGGATTCAGCCTGACGGCATCGTTCACGAGTTGGTGCCCTAGATCGATCGTCAGCACGCGCGAATCGGGCGAGATCAGCTTCAGTATGCTGGCAAAGAAAAGAGCTGACCCGCCTTTGAACGTTCCGAACTCAACGACAAGAGACGGCTTACGCTCCGCCAGTATCTCCTGATAGTTCCACATGTCGCTGACGGACTTCAGACACGGCACGCCTAGAAAGGTGGTCTGGGTCCAAACCAGCCGGTCGTAATACCAGGAGTGATACTGCTCCGGGATTGAGCTCACGCGCTACTTCAGTTCGGGGCTTGCGGGGCCGGCCGGCTCCTGGCCCGCGTTCTGCCGGATGGACATGGATTGGTCCGAGTAAAACGTCCGGCTGCCCGTGGAACCGAAGGCCACTGGCACCGCATTCACCGTATAGCCCTGCGCGGTGGCGGCAAGCGTGAACTTATACCCCTGCTTGATCCCCGAGGCTAGATCTTCATGGATGATATCGGCGGCCTGCGGTCCGGCCTGTCCACTGGTAGGCGGGCCAAGTTCCGCGAGTGAACCCGCGTACTTGCCGTACTGCGAAAAATATTGCGCTTCGCCGGAATGAATCGTCTGGACGGCCTTGATGGCCGCCGTCTCCTGCGCGAACTTGCGCGCGTTGTTCAGCTTCGGAACAGCCACTGTCACAATGATCAGAATGATCGCAATCACAATCAGAAGCTCAATGAGCGAGAAGCCGCGGCGGCTACGTTGACAAATGTTGGTCACCATCTACAGTTTATGACGCGGCGATGCGTCCCAGCGTTTGAAGGAAATTCGGCAGCAGGCTCAAGTGGAGCGCGTTCGCCCCGTCCGAAAGCGCCTGCGCGGGGTTGTCGTGAACTTCCACAAAGATGCCGTCCACGCCTACCGCCACCGCCGCCTTCGCCAAGGGCTCGATAAATTCCGGCTCACCACCAGAAACACCGCCTGCCGCGCTCGGAAGCTGCACACTGTGCGTGGCATCGAAAATCACCGGCACGCCGATCTTCTTCATGATCACCAGGCCGCGCATGTCCACCACCAGATTGCCGTAACCGAAAGACGAGCCGCGCTCCGTGAGAATCACCTTGTCA
>JBBROT010000446.1:0-3288 GCA_038229155.1 Bryobacterales bacterium
AACGTCGTCGAGAAACTTCGAGAACGTGTAGTGCGCAAGGAATGCCAGCCCGTTTGAAAAGCGGCGTTCTGTTTTCACGAACGCTGCGTGATAAGTGGAATTGCCGATGGCGGGGTTCACTGAAGTCAGGTTGCTGAACTGCGGGAACGGCCGCTTACTCTGCGTATCGCCAGGGCCAAGCAGAGCCGCCGGCACCTGGTTGATGGTGACGTCGTTGCCGGTCAAATGATGGCTTATATTGCCCAGGTATCCCGCTTCCAACAGGAGGTTCGGCAGCACTTCTTTCTGCAGATCGAAGTTGTACTGATAAGAGATCGGCGTAGGGCGATGCCGGTCGAAGTATTGCACCGCCGTCAACGCCTTCTTACCGGGTGCTACGGCACCGAAGCCGGGCGTATCCGATGAAGGACGCGTGTACGCGGGGAAGCCGTTTGCCAGTTGCAGCGCATAAGCAGTTTCGCCCGATGAAGTGGTCACGCTGAAGCTATCGGAATAGCCAAGCGTGGCACTGGTAGTGACGGAGGTGCTCACGTTGGGGCCGTAAAAGAAGCCGCCGCCGCCGCGAATGACTAAGCCGCGTGGGCCGCTGTACGCGAACCCAAGGCGGGGACCGAAGTTCTTATAGTTGGGGTTGAAGCTGGTTTCGGGTTGGCCGTTCTTACCCGCGAAGGTGACCACTCCGGGTGTGCCGGAAATCGGGTTAATGGCATAGGGATCGAAGCCGTTCAGCTTCTTGCCATCCACTCGCCGCGGCAATTCCGATTCCCACCGCAGGCCCGCGTTCACGGTCAGATGGCTCGTCACGCGAAAGTCATCTTGAACGTAAGCGGCCCAGTAAGAAGCTCGCGACAGAATTGTATCGGTCTTGCTCAAACTCGCCGAGTTCGCGAAGCCAAGCAGGAAGCTGGCGTAGGCATCGCCCGTTGTGCCCGACGCTCCAGGCAAGTCGGTAATCAAGCGGTTGAACACCAGGTTGCCTGAGGACGACAGGTTGTTCGATTCGTTGTTCGAACCGAAGCGGTATTCCACGCCGGCCTTCAACGCGTGCTTGCCGGCAAACTTCGAAACGGAGTCCTGCAGTTGCGTATCGCGAATGGGAGTCTGCACACGAAGGATGGAACTGTTCGCCACGCCCTGGCTGCCCAGCAAACCATACCCGTTCACGTTAAAGGTGGGAAAAGCGGCACCATCCACGCCTGTTAGACCGAGCTTCCGCGAATAGTCATCGCCGGCACCGGCGCGGCCCTGCACGAACTTGCGCTGCATGAAGCTCACTTCAAAATTGTTCAGCAGCGTGGGGTTGAAGGTGTGCAAGTGAGTTACAGCTACGCTCTGGATTCGCACGTCGGTGGAAGTGGCTAGCGGGTCTGAGGCGGCGATTCCGTATGACCCCGCGCTAGTGGTTGTGGCGTCGTTGATGTAGTAGCGGGCTGAGGCGCGGTCACGCTCGGAGAAGGTGTGGTCCAGCCGGCTGACTACGATGTTGCGGTTCAGCACGGAACTGCTGTTGCCTACATAATTGTTTGCAAGCCCAGGCAGATTCGGCACCGGCCAGTATTGGCTGGCGGCACGGGCCACAGGGTCGGCCAAGCTGGTGGGAATCTGGTTTTTCGCGAAGGGCTGTTTCGTCGTGGGGTCATAGAGGGGAGCCGCGATTGCGGAAAAGTCGCCCGCGCGTTCGGCCAGAGTCGGGACCGTGGTTCGCGTGGTGTCGCTGGTGGTTTGCCTTGTCTGTTCCCAACTTGCGAAGAAGTAAGTCTTGTCCTTGCGGATGGGTCCGCCGAGCGCACCGCCGAACTGATTCAGACGAAGCGGCGGTTTGGTGCGCGCGAAAAAGTTGCGGGCGTCCAGCGCATCGTTGCGCAGATATTCGAACACACTGCCGTGAACATGGTTGGTTCCAGAGCGAGTGGTAAGCGCGATGATGCCGCCGGTGGAATGGCCGTACTCCGCCGCGTAATTGTTGCTGATCACGCGAAATTCTTCCAGCGCATCGAGCGGCAGACTGACCACTTGTTGAGGCCGCGTCAAACCAACCGCATTACCGATGCTGCCACCATCCAAGGTGAACATCTGGTTCCTGACACGCCCGCCCGCGACGGAGAACACAGGGTAATTCTCAGCGCCTTGACCGGGGTCCACCACCACCACTCCGGGCGAAAGCGACACCAGCGAGTTGGCCGAACGGTTCGGCAGCGGCAGGCTATCGATATATTGGTGCCCCACCACCTGCGCCAGGCTCGCGCTTTGCGTCTCGGTGAGCGGCGTGGATTCGGTGACCACAACGGCCTCTCCCATCGCGCCGACCGTGAGCGTGAAATCTAAAGCGAGCACTTGCGACGTGGCGAGCGAGATGCCCTGCTGCCGGGCCACTTCAAATCCAGGTGCCGAAACGGTGACGGAGTACTGCCCCGGTATCAACGCGTCGGCCCGGTATGCGCCGTCCTGATTCGTCACGGAAACCACGGGGTTGCCGGCACTTCGATTCACCACCTGCACCGATGCTCCCGGTATGCGCGCGCCGGTTTGATCCTGGACAACGCCCGTGATACTGCCGTTACCGACCTGCCCAAGAGCGGTTGAGGCTTGAAGGAGAACTACGAGTGCGAAGACTTTGCGCATATCATCCTAATGTCCATATAGTACATCCAGATTCACCTGTTCCGCGACTTTCTTTTCGCGCGCTAAGATGGACCATGGAAGCTGCTCCCCTCCTGGACCGGCTATTTCTCGAAAAACTCGAGCGACTCACCATCCAGTGGCAGAAATCTTTCCCCGGGCTGGTAGGGGGCCACAACCCTTCGCGGTTTGCGGGCGGAGGTCAGGAATTTCTGGACCATCGCCAGTTTCATCAAGGTGACGATTTGCGTTCTGTCAATTGGCGCGCCTATATGCGCCTGGACAAAATGTTCCTCAAGATGTTCCAGATTGAGCCGCGCATTCCGATTCGGCTTTTGCTCGACACCAGTGCTTCCATGGCGGCGGGCGATGGTTCGAAGTTTCGTTTTGGGCAGCAGTTAGCGGCGGCGCTTTCCTACGTGGGATTGGTCCGGCACGACATGATTTCACTCCATCCGTTTTCTTCGCATTTGGGTGAAGGCAAGCGCACGGGCGGCGGGCGGACGCAATTTTCTTCCACCCTGCGCTATTTCGAATCCATGAAAGCGGAAGGCCGCACGGATTTTCATCATGTGGTTCGCGAGTTCATCTCGACGTTTAGCCAACGTGGTTTGCTGATTGTGATTTCAGATTTTCTGGACGAAGCGGATTGCGAAAAAGCTCTCCAGT
>JBBROT010000447.1:0-3286 GCA_038229155.1 Bryobacterales bacterium
TGATCGGAGACCCGCTCTGCCGGCTCCGCTGAAATTCGGCAAAGTGTTGATCGCCAATCGAGGCGAAATTGCCGTACGGATCGAGCGCACTTTGCGCGAGATGGGCATCGGTTCCGTCGCTGTCTACGTGGGTGCGGATCGCACCGCGCTCCACGTGCGCAAGGCGGATGAAGCGCACGAGGTGCCGCGATATCTGGACGGAGCGGCACTCATCGATGCCGCGAAACGCGCTGGTGCCGAAGCCATTCATCCCGGCTACGGGTTCCTGAGTGAGAATGCCGCCTTCGCGCAGAGTTGCGAAGAAGCGGGGCTGATATTTATCGGCCCTCCCTCAAGCGCAATCCGGCAGATGGGGTCGAAGACAGGCGCTCGTGAAATTGCAGCCAAGGCCGGTGCGCCCATTGTGCCCGGAACTCAACACGGCTTGACGGACCCCACCGAAGCCGCGAACTTCGCCGCCGAAGCCGGCTACCCCGTCATGCTGAAAGCCGTTGCTGGCGGTGGCGGTAAAGGCATGCGCCGCGTGGATCGCGCAGCCGATCTGGACAGTTCGTTTCGCAATGCTTCAAGCGAAGCCGGACGCGCGTTCGGCGACGCTTCCATCTATGTAGAGAAGCTGATTGAGCATCCCCGGCACATTGAGATTCAATTGCTGGGGGACCAGCACGGCAACATGGTTCATCTGGGCGAGCGTGAATGTTCCATCCAGCGCCGCCATCAGAAAGTGATTGAAGAGTGCCCTTCTCCGCTGGTGGCCGCCCACCCCGAAATGCGCGATGCCATGGGTGCCGCCGCCGTCCGCGTGGCGCAGATGGCCGGGTACACCAATGCGGGCACGGTGGAATTTCTGGTGGATCAGGCCCGCAAGTTTTATTTCCTGGAAATGAACACGCGCCTTCAGGTGGAGCACCCCGTTACGGAGTTAGTGACCGGTCTCGACCTGGTTCGCCTGCAAGTAGACATCGCGGCGGGCGGCAAGCTGCCGTTTTCCCAACAGGATGTCCGTTGGAACGGAGCGGCCATCGAATGCCGCATCTATGCCGAAGATCCTGACAACCAGTTCTTCCCTTCCCCCGGAAAAATTACGTCGCTTGCGGAACCTGCCGGTCCCGGCATCCGGCTCGATTCCGGCGTCTATCCGGGATGGACCGTGCCCATCGATTACGACCCCATGCTCGCGAAACTAGCCGTGTGGGCGGGCACGCGGGAACACGCCATCGCCCGCGCCAGCCGCGCCATCGCCGAATATCACGTGGGCGGAATCGCCACCAATTTGAGCTTCTTTCGCGAACTTCTGGCCGACCCCGAATTCATCGCCGCCAACCTGGAGACAGGCTTTCTGGATGGCTTCTTCGCGCGCAGAATTGCACCGTGCGTAGACCGGCAGGATCTGGCGCATATTCTGGCCAAACGAGCGCAGGCCAAGCCAGTTGCGACCGCGGGATCCACAGAAAGTAACTGGCGCAAAACTGGCCGCGAAGGCTTGCTCCGATGACGCCCGAACTTTTCGAAGTGGAGCCCGGCGTCTTTCTGATCTTTGAAAACTGTAGAGTGCTTGAGGCGCGCGTAGATGGTGAGACCGTCTCCATCGCCGGCATCCGTTACTCAGCCGTGGTGGAGGACACGCGTAAGTGGAACCCCGCGGCCGCCGCCGGTCGAACGCACGGCCGGTCCACCATCAAGGCACCCATGCCCGGCAAAGTGGTGCGGGTCCTGGTGGCAGTGGGCGACTCCGTTGAAGCGGGTCAGGGCCTGATTGTCGTCGAAGCCATGAAGATGCAAAACGAGCTGAAAACACAGCGCGCCGGCAAGGTCACCGAAGTTCATACGAAAGAAAACGACACCGTGGAAGCCGGAACGCTGCTACTGGTAATTGAGTAAGGCCGCCCCAAAATTCCGGGTCGTATAATGAAAGCCGTGGAGCCGCCCGTCTGTCCCGTATGCCGTGGCACAGGCTGGATTATCTCTGAGCAGCATGAGGTCTCCGGTGCCACCCGCTGTAATTGCGTGGTTCTGGAACGCGCCGCCACATTAGAAGAGCGTTCGCAGATCCCGCCGCTTTACGCCAAAGCTGCAATCGACAACTTTATTCTCCCCCTCGATAACCCCATGGGGCACAAGGAATTGGCTGACGTGATGATGCTGGTACGTGCCTTCCAGCGCACCTATCCCGACCCTAAAAAGCCAGGCTTACTGTTCATCGGCGACCCCGGAACCGGCAAAACTCACCTTGCCGTGGCAGTCTTGCGCTCTCTGATGGAGAGGGGTCATGAAGGGCTTTTCTTCGATTACCAGACGCTGCTTGATCGTATCCGCTCCGGCTTTTCCAAAGAATCCGGTATCAGCGATAAAGAAGCCTATCGCGTAGCAATGGATACGGAAATACTTTTGCTCGACGACCTGGGTGCCCATCGAGTACTGGATTGGGTGGAGGACACCGTCACGGCAATCGTGACGCACCGCTGCAACCACCGTAAGACCCTCATTGCCACCACGAACTTGACGGACGCTGAGCGTCCGCCCAAGACCCCCGAAAAGAACGACTACCGCGTCCTTTCGTTGACAGAGCGTATCGGTGAGCGGGCTCGGTCGCGTCTGTTTGAAATGTGTACCGTAATTCGAATGCCCCGGGTAAGAGATTACCGCCTTCCCAAGTCAGCACACACGTGATGCGGACCGCGCTGCTTCTGTTCTCTCTCCTGACAGCAGCCTACTCCAACGCATCGCAGCCCTTCGAGCAGTGCGTTGAACTTCCCTACCCCGCCATGCCGCGCCAACTCTGGGAGCGCGAGCTTGTATGGATGAAGAACATCGGTGCGGGCTGCGTCGCACTGCCGGATTCGCCAGACTTGCTATCTGTCGTGGGCATCGCCCGCAAGCTCGAACTGCCCGTGTGGATTTTGTCGGAACAGCCCGCGGCCACATTGCGCGAATCGCTTGAACCGCTCACCGAAGCGCATGGCGGACCGGTGCGCTGGATCGGCGTGCACGCCACGCCTGAGCCCTTGTCGCGCATCTCCGCAGTGGACGTTCATGCACTGGCCCTTTCCCGCGCAGCATTCGAAAAACAAGCTGGGACCATTCTGTGGACCGATGTAGAATCCACCAGCGTGCCCGCTCCGCATCGGGGAGCCATCTCATTCGCGGGCGAGGAACAGCCCACGCTGACCGCCCTGCGGCGCGAGTTGCAGTTGCTTCGTCAGTGGCAGCCTATGCTGGGACAATTCACCTTGGAACAGCCTGTGCGCGGGGCCGTCGCGAAGCTACCCGATGGCATATCGGCTAA
>JBBROT010000448.1:0-3276 GCA_038229155.1 Bryobacterales bacterium
GAAGGCGACGGTTCAGGTGAAGGTGAAGGTGAATGATCCGGATGAGTACCTTCGGCCCGAGATGAATTCGAGCGTCAGTTTTCTGAACGATGCGAAGCCCGCGCCCACGCAAGTGAGCAGTACCCCGCGCATCGTGATTCCCGCAACCGCTGTGCGGAACGATAATGTGTTCATTGTGCTGAATGGAAAAGCTCTCGCGAGGCCTGTGAAAACGGGCAGCACCACGGCGCGGGGCGTGGTTGTGGAACAGGGCTTGATCGGCGGCGAAGATTTGGTTCTGGCACCGCCCGCAACCTTGAAGAATGGCGATCGTGTACACGCGAAGGGAGCATAACCATGCAATCGGAAGTAGTCATCGAAACCAGCAAACTGCGTAAAGAGTTCGTGCGCGACGAGTTTCATGTGATCGCGCTTAAGGATGTCGATATCGAGATTCACAAGGGCGAGTTCGTGGCGCTGATGGGTCCTTCGGGTTCTGGAAAATCGACTCTGCTGCACCTGATTGCCGCGATGGATACCGCCACCGGCGGCGAAATTGCCGTGCTGGGCCAGAACCTGCGCAAGATGTCCGATAAGCAGATCGCGCACTGGCGGAATGAGAATGTCGGCTTCATCTTTCAATCGTTCAATCTGATTCCCGTTCTGACCGCAATCGAAAACGTGGAACTGCCACTGAAGCTGACCAATCTTTCGAAAACAGAACGCCGCGAACACGCCGCGACCGCTCTGAAGCTGGTGGGGCTGGGCGACCGGTTGAACCACTTCCCTCGTCAGCTATCGGGTGGGCAGGAACAAAGGGTAGCCATCGCGCGCGCGCTGGTAACGGACCCCGCGCTGATTCTGGCCGATGAGCCGACAGGCAACCTGGATGCGGCCAGCGCACAGGATGTGCTGACCATGCTGCAGCGCCTGAACAAAGAGTTCGGCAAAACGATTGTGATGGTGACGCACGATCCCCATGCCGCCAAATTCGCCAGCAAGGCGCGCCATCTGGAGAAAGGCGAATTGCTGCCGGAGGGCACGCCCATTCTGGAAATGACCACGGCTTAAACATGGCTGAACTGGAGATTCATCACGAACACGAAGGCGGCGAAAAGGACCCGTTCGGCATCCGGGTCGGCGTGCTCACTTCGATACTGGCGGTGCTGTTGGCCGTAGTTACCATAGCATCGCATCGCGCGCATACGGCGGGCGTGCTGGTGAAATCAGACGCGAACGATAGATGGTCCTACTACCAATCGAAGAGAATTAAACTGCACAGCATCGAGCTGGGCGAAGAGTTGGTTAGCCTGCTTGCTCCGAAGAGTGAAGAAGCCGGGAAAGCGCTCGCTCACATGAAGACGGAGAAGAAGCGATACGTCACCGAAAGCAAGGAAGTGCAGGAGCAGGCGGAAGCACTGGAGCACAATGTAGAGAAATCGGAAGCCAGGGCCCTGCGCTACGATTTCGGCGAGGGGCTGATTGAAATCGGCTTGGTGCTGAGCTCGCTGTACTTCATTTCGAGGAAGAAATTTTTCCCGCTGCTGGGCGTGATCGCGGGAGGCGCGGGTATCGTGGCCGCTGTTTCCGGCTTGTTGGTTTAGAAGACCGGCTTAACCTTATCGCCGTCTTTGAGCACCTTGTCGGTCGCCAGAGCGACAGCTTCCTCTTCGGTGAGGCCGGCTGTAATCTGAGTGCGAGTCACGCTGGAAGCCCCGGTGCCGATCCTTTTGCGCCGCACCGTATTGCCGCTCTCCAGAACATAAACATCGGCATTGGTGCCCTCGCGCCGCAACGCCTCTTTCGGCAGGGTCAGGGCATTCGCAATGGAACTGGTCTCAATGAATGCATTGATGTTCGTTCCGGGCACCAGTTGGCGATCGGGGTTTTCGATGGTGCATTGCACCTCGCCCACCTGCCTGGTGCCGAGCGTAGTGATCTCAGTGGCCAGGCGCTCCACCGTTCCCTTCCAGGAGCGGTCCGGCTGCGCGTCCCAGGTAATCTTCACAGGTTGGCCCACGCGCACGCGCCCCAGTTCCGGTTCGTCCACATACACACGAACGCGCAGGCGGTCGAGTTGTCCCACATTCGCCACCAGATCGCCCGCGTTCAGATACGTCCCCATGCGTGCCGCCAAGCTGTACACAACGCCGCTCAAGGGCGACCGGATCACGCCCTGGCTTACCTTCGCCTGCGTGGCGCGCGCAGTGGATTGCGCTTCCTTCAAACGGGCCTGCGCGGCTGTCACATCCGGCTTGCTCACCACCGCGGCCCGGCGCTTTGCCAGATTGTCGATGTCGATTTCGAGTTGCCGCAAACGCGCCTGCGAAGATTGCAGATCGAACATGGTGACGGCCTGCTTTTCATACAGCCGCTTGAGCGAACCCGTCTCACGAGCCTGTTGATCGCGATCGAATTTCAGGCGCGTCAGGCTGTTTTCAATCTCGGTCAGTTCGCTCGATTTGCCGCCCTTACTCAAGACTTCCAGGTCGGATTGAACTTGTGCCGTGCGGGCATGCGCGGCTGCCACTTGATCCGCCAGACCCGGTTCGCTCAAACGCGCCAGCAGCGCGCCTTTGCGCACGGCTTGCCCCTGCTGCACACTAACCGCGGTGACCAGGCCCGGAGCGTCCACGCGCACCGAAGCCCATTCCACCGGCTCCACCTTGCCGTTAGTGGGCAGGTTGCTGACCAGTGTTTCCCGGCGTGCCTTCACGAAGCGGATTTCAGGCGCGCTGTTCCGGGCCGCGATGCCCCACCAAAGTCCCAGGCCTACCAGTGGAATCAACAGCAGCCAGACAAGTCTTTTCAAGAAGTCTCCCGTCTAGAAGAATCTCACATCTGAGGCAGCAGGACCGTCTTCCCGCCCCGCCATTCCCGCACTGTGGCGAGCGCCTGGTTGGCTTCGGCGAGGGGATACCGGTGTGTTATTTCAGCGGCGAACTTGTCCCCCCAGCCGTTCGTTCCCAGCATGCGCAGAGCACGATCCACATGCCTGGGCTCGAAGCCCCAACTGCCCACCATGCGCAACTGCTTACGAGTGACCGTGTGCGGGTTGAAGGAGATTTCGCCCGCGTTGGCATACTGCCCTAACACCAGAAACTGCGCTCCATCGCGGCAGAACGCGAGCCCTTCGTTGACCGCTTCCGGATGCCCTACGCACTCTATTACGACGTCGGCTCCATGCGGTCCTGTTTCGCTCAACACGGCTTGCCGACGCGCGCCGGCATCGGGATGCTGCTCGAGCGAGACCGTCGCGTGAGCCCCGAAAGCGCGAGCCAGATCCAGGCGGTGTGC
>JBBROT010000449.1:0-3271 GCA_038229155.1 Bryobacterales bacterium
GTGCTGGCGATGCTGGCGGAAGGCCTGAGCAACAAGCTCATTGCGCACCGCCTGGGAATTTCAGAGCACACGGTGAAATTTCACGTGACGCAGATAATGGCGAAACTCCGGGCGCAGAGCCGGACAGACGCGGTGATGCAGGGACTAAGGCGCGGCTTGATTCTGATTTAGACTTTGTGAGCGGTGTTCCACTCTTCATAAGTGCCCTGGAAATCTTCGATTCCAGCGTGATCGAAGTGCCAGATGCGGGTGGCTACTTCGTCGATGAGGTCGTGATCGTGGGTGACCAGGAGCACGGTGCCTTCATAGCGTTGGATGGCGACGTTCAGGGCATTGATGGCTTCAAGGTCAAGATGATTGGTGGGCTCATCGAGGACCAGGAAGTTGGGTTGTTGGAGCATGAGGCGGCAGAAGATGAGGCGGGCGGCTTCGCCACCGGAGAGCGCGTCAGTGGGCTTGGCGCCTTCTTCCTGCGCGAATAGCATACGGCCGAGCAAGCCGCGAAGCTCTTCACGGGTGGCTTGCGGATCGAACTCGTTCAGCCATTCGAAGACGGTGATGCCTTTCTTGATGGACTCTTTATGGTCCTGTTCAAAGAAGCCGATCTGGGCTTCGTGACCCCAAACGACTTTGCCCGAGACTTCGCCGTCGAGCTTAATGGACATCTCAGGCGCGTTCGCGAGCAGGGCTTTCAGCAAGGTAGTTTTGCCGGTGCCGTTGCGGCCCATGAGAGCGATCTTTTCGCCGCGGAGGACGCGGGTGGAGAAATTGCGGATGACGTGGTTCGCGCCGTATGACCAGTTCAGATCATCGCATTCGAGGATGTGTTTGCCGGAGGCGCGTTTCTGATCGAACTTGATGAAGGGGCGCTGGATGTTGGAGCGCGCGAGCTCCGTGGTCTGGAGGCGCTCCACTTCGCGCTTGCGTGACGTGGTCTGGCTGGAGCGGGTGCCAGCGCTGAAGCGGGCGATGAACTCATTGAGCTGCGCGATTTTTTTCTCGCGCTGCGCGTTGTCGGATTCGATGCGGCTGCGGACTTGCGTCTTGGCGAGCACCATATCGTCGTAGCCGCCGGTGTAAGTAATGATGGTCTGGTAATCGATATCGGCGGTGTGAGTGGTGACGCTGTTCAGGAAGTGGCGATCGTGCGAGATGACGATGAGGCAGCCTTCGTAGCGGACCAGAAAATCCTGCAGCCAGTGGACGGAATCGAGATCGAGATAGTTGGTGGGCTCATCGAGCAGGAGGGCTTGCGGATGGCCGAAGAGGGCCTGCGCGAGAAGTACGCGGACTTTTTCGCCGCCCTGCATCTGCGACATCTTGCGTTCGTGACGATCATCCGGAATGTCGAGACCTTGGAGGAGAATGGCGGCGTCGGATTCGGCGGTATAGCCGTCTTCATCGGCAACGATGCCTTCGAGTTCACCGAGGCGCATGCCGTCTTCATCGGTCATATCGGCTTTGGAGTAAAGCTCTTCGCGTTCGGCGAGGGCTTTCCAAAGGGGCTTGTTGCCCATGATGACGGTATCGATGACGCGAAACTCATCGAAGGCGAACTGATTCTGGCTGAGTACGCCGAACTTTTTCGGGCGGACGACGGTGCCCTTCTGGGGATCGTTCTCACCGGTCAGGAGCTTCATGAAGGTGGACTTGCCGGCCCCGTTGGGACCTGTCAAGCCGTAGCGGCGTCCGGCTACGAAGGCGGTGCTTACTTCATCGAACAGTATTTTGGCGCCGAAGCGCATGGAAACGTTGCTTACTGAAATCACTAGTTAAGATGTCCTGGTTGGAACTTCAAGTTTACCGCGACGGCGCGCGATCTATGTAACGCCAGATGACCAGCAGGACGGCCATTATGGGAACCGCGAAGATGACGCCGATGGGACCAAAGACCGCGCTGGCACCGATGACTCCGACGAAGACGGCCAAGGGGCTCAGCTTGGTGTGCCGGCCCAGGATGCGAGGCGTGAGATAAAAGCCTTCGAGGCCCTGGAGGAAGACCCAGACGCCGAGCGTGCCGAGCAGGTATCCGAACGGCCGGTTGGCAAAGAACGATACGGCCAAGGCCAGTATCAGGCCGATGGGCCCGCCGATGATGGGGACCAGGTAAAGCAATCCGCACAGCGGACCGATGAGATACCAAGCCGGCACATGAGTGATGGCGAAGCCGACGGTATAGAGCGCGACCAGGATGGAGGTGATTTGGAGTTCACCTTTGACCCAGTGGCCGAGAGTGGAGAGGATCTCGGAGATTAGCGCCGGCACTTGATTTAGCTTAGCGTTTGCAAAGCTGCGGGAACTGCTGTTTCAGAGCTTTCAGCTTCGGAAGGTCATTATAAACGATGTATGGATAGTTGGGATTCCTCTCAAGGAAATTTTGGTGGTACTCCTCCGCGGCAAAGAAAGACTTGAGCGGTGAGACCTGAGTGGCGATCTTTTTCGGGAAGACGTGGGCGGCATCGAGCTGCGAAATGTAGGCTTCGGCGATGCGCTTCTGCTCATCGTTCGCGAAGAAGATGGCGCTGCGGTATTGGGTGCCGGAATCGGGACCCTGGCGGTTGAGTTCGGTGGGGTCATGAGCGACGGCGAAATAGACTTTGAGGAGCTGGCCGTAGGTGACCTGCGACGGATCGTACGTAATCTGGACGGATTCGGCATGGCCGGTGCGGCCGCCGCTGACGGTTTCGTATTGAGCGGCTTTTTTCGCCGCCGGCATAACCGGAGACCACTTGCGAAACACCTTTTACGTTCTTGAAGACGGCATCGACGCCCCAGAAGCAGCCTCCGGCGAGGACGGCGGTTTCGGTGGCTTTGGAGGCTTTTTCGTCAACACTGGCGTCTGGAAAATTGGCGGCGTTAGCGGCGGCTGCTAGCAGGCCAGCCCAAATCAGTAGTTGTTTCATACCTATTGTGATGCTAGCGCGGCCTCAATTCTTCCGCGCGCTTCGGTGAGCTTGGCCTTGGCCATGGCGGCATTGGGCCCTTCGTATTGTTCGAGAAACTGGACGGCCCAGCGGTAGTGCATTCCGAGGCGGACGAGGGCGACGCCGGCGGCATATTCAGGCTCGCGGGATTCGGGGACGGCCGCTTTGGCGCTGGCGAGAATGGCGAACATTTCATCCCAGCACTGATCGGCAACGGCGGCTTCGGCGAGGGTGACCCAGGCGGCGGCGCGGTTGGGATCGATGTGGACGGCTTCGCAGGCATGCTGTTGGGCGGCGGCGCGATCCTTATCGAGAAGGAAGGAGGCGTAGGTGGCGCGCGCTTCGTA
>JBBROT010000450.1:0-3250 GCA_038229155.1 Bryobacterales bacterium
AATGCCCGTGAAAGCATGCGCCGTTCAGATCCAGATTCGTGCCGAGCGATTAAATCTGTTCGCCTTGGCTCAGCAGAAAGCGCATAGCGCTCACGTCGCCATAGTAAGCGCACCAGCGCATGAGAGAGACGCCGTCGCCATCAACGGCGTTCGCGGGCTGGCCTTGCGCGATGAGGTCGAAGACCAGATCGGTTCGGCCATCCGCGAATCGTGAGAGAGTCATAGCGATGAAGATTTTCGCATGCTTTGCTTTGCAACTTTTTTGGGGCGGATTGCAGGCGCATGATTTGTACCTGCTTCCCGCAAAGTTTCATATTGAAAAAGGAACCACGCTGCGGGTTGCGTTCCACAATGGCGATGCTTTTCCGGCGAGCGAAGTGGCTCCAAAAGTGGCGCGCTTGCTGGAGCCAAGCATCACCGGCGCGGTGGGCACGGTCGCGATTCAAAGCTTGAAGGTGCAAGGCAAGGAGACTCTGGGCGAGGCAAAAGTGAACGCCGTGGGCACTCTGATCGTTTCCGTTCGAACGGCGCCAAACTTGATCGAGCTGGAGCCGAAGAAGTTTGAAGAGTACCTGAAGGAAGAGAGCTTGGATCACGTGCTGGCTTGGCGCAAAGAGCATGGCGAGACGGTTCGGCCGGGGCGTGAACGATATAGCAAGTATGCGAAGAGCCTGGTGCAATCTGGCGCATCCGACGCCTTTTTTCAGCACCGGATGAACTTCCCCATCGAGATTGTGCCGCTTTCCGACCCTTACGCAGTTAAGCCGGGAAGCCGGTTGCCCGTGCAGGTATTCTTTCGGGGCAAGCCGGCGCGGGGTATGCAAATTGAAGCGGCATGGGCGGACGGAGCCAATAGCAAGACCGCCCTCGCCGGGCGAACCGATCAGGATGGACGAATTAACGTGGCCATCCCGCAGAAAGGGCTGTGGCGATTGCACACGCTGAAGATGGAACGCTGCACCGACTCGAAAGCCGCGGACTGGGAGAGCTTCTGGGCCAGCCTGACCTTTGAGATTCGTTAGTTAAGCATTCGCGCGGGCGGCCACACTGCGCAGGACAGAGGCCAGCACAGTGTCGGCGGATTGACCGTCGGCATGCGCATCGAAATTGAGAATGATGCGGTGGCGGAGAACACCGGCTGCCACCGTGCGGATATCTTCCGTGCTCAAGTGAAACCTGCCGCGCATCAGAGCCAGCACACGGCCACATTCCACCAAAGCTTGAGCACCGCGCGGGCTGCTGCCGTAGCGGATATATTTGCGCGACAGTTCCGGTGCCTCGTTGTTATCGGGCTGAGTGGCCATGATCAGGTCGATTGCGTAATCCTGAACGTGGGGCGCCACCAGCACTTCGCGGCAAACGGCTCTCACTTCCAGAATAGAGACGGCATCGAGAGCAGGGGTGATGTGCACCTCCTCGCGGGCGATGGTACGCTCGACGATTTTGGTGAGGTCGGCGCGCGAGGGAAAGGTCACCAGAATCTTCATCAGAAAGCGATCGAGCTGCGCCTCGGGAAGCGGATACGTGCCTTCCATTTCGATGGGGTTCTGCGTCGCCATCACAAGGAACGGCGCTTCCAGTTGATGCGTGGTGGTGCCGCTGGTGACGGTGCGCTCCTGCATGGCTTCCAGCAGCGCGGATTGCGTTTTTGGCGTGGCGCGATTGATCTCGTCAGCCAAGACCAGATTGGCGAAAATGGGGCCCGGTTGGAAACGCAGAGACTTTGCGCCGGAGGCTTCACTCTCCATGATCATGCTGCCGACGATATCGGCGGGCATCAGATCGGGCGTGAACTGGATACGCGAATACTTGAGCTGTAGCGCGCGGGCAAGCGTGCGCAGCAACGTGGTCTTACCTAAACCGGGCACGCCTTCAAGCAACACATGACCCGATGCGATCAGGCAGATGAGCACCCCTTCCACCACATCGTCCTGGCCCACAATGACCTTGGCGATCTCACTGCGCACCTGATTCAAGCGGGAGACGGCGAGTTGGAGGGCTGCTTCGTTTGGCACTTCGGCTATTGTAGAGCAAGGCGCGAGAGTCGCGTAGACTAGAGGTATGATTGCGCGGCGGACCATACTATTCGCGGCCTTTGGCACGCGTTTCTGCTTGGGTCAGGCACCGGGCAGCGACCTCCTGAGAGGACGCCTGCAACAAGTGGGCGCGGGGCCCATGATGCAGCCCACGGCCGGCGGTGCGAAGAGCGTATCGGGCGACGAGCCCACCGGCAAGATTTTGCGCGACGCCCGGCTGAACGGCAAGACCTTCGAGGCACGCGGGCGCTTTGTCAGCCCAGGCGAGTTCCGCATCGATCCAATTGAGACCAGGCCGATGGTGATGCTGGAAGGCGAGCGGCGTCTGCGCGTGACATACTATTGCGACGTATGCTCTATAAGAACTTACAGCCCCGGGCCCTGCATGTGTTGCCAGGCGGACACGCGGCTGGACCTGATCGATCCGGCGGCAAAAGAATAGCGTCCGCGGCTGTCTCTCTCCTTCTGATTTCTATGGCTAATGCAAGTGCAGCGCAGTATGCCTCCGGGCGCGCGACGGTGGATGGAATTGAAGTCATCCGGCTGAGCGATGACAAGCACCAGACTCGCGTCTCGGTGGTTCCTTCGATCGGCAACATCGCCTATGACATGACGGTGAAGGGGAAGCCGATTCTGTATTTTCCTTATAAGACCCTGGCGGAGTTTCGCGACCGGCCCGGGCTGTGCGGCATCCCGTTTCTGGCGCCGTGGGCGAACCGTTTGGACGAGATGGCGTTCTATGCGAACGGCAAGAAGTATATGTTTAATCGCGACCTGGGCAACGTGAAGCCCGATGGCAATGGGCTGCCGATCCACGGGCTGATTTCATTCAGCTCTTTATGGCGCGTGGTGGATGTGGGCGCGGACGGGAAGAGCGCGCATGTGACGAGCCGCCTCGAGTTCTGGAAGCATCCGGAACTGATGGCGCAGTTCCCTTTCGCGCACACGATTGAGATGACTTACCGGCTGCACGAGGGTGAACTCGAAGTGGAGACGGTGCTGAAGAATCTGTCGGATGCGCCGATGCCGGTGTCCGTGGGCTACCACCCTTACTTCACGCTCGATGATGCTTCGCGCGACCAGTGGAAAGCCCATCTTCCCGCGCGGGAGCATGTGGTGCTCTCGAAGGTGCTGGTGCCGACGGGCGAGATGAAGAAGATGGACTTGCCCGACCCTTACCCGCTGGCCGGGCATCAGTTGGATGACGTGTTTAC
>JBBROT010000451.1:0-3215 GCA_038229155.1 Bryobacterales bacterium
CCTGCCCGGCGATCTTCTCAATCCGATTTCAGATGGCGAGGTCGTGCATTCCCTGCCGGGCAAATGGGCATTTCTGGACACCGAGACCACGGGACTGTCGGGCGGCTCCGGTACTTATGCATTCCTTATCGGCGTGGGATCCATTACGCCCGCCGGCTTCCTGGTAAAGCAGTTCTTCATGCGGGCTTTTGCGGAAGAGGCGAGTGTGCTGGCGGGGCTTGCCGAATATCTCAAGCAGTTCGATGTGCTGATTACCTACAACGGCAAAACGTACGATCAGCCGCTGCTGGAGTCGCGCTATCGGATGGTGCGCGCACGGCCGCCGTTTGCCCGCATGGCGCATCTGGACCTGTTGTGCGGCGCGCGGCGTCTATGGAAGCTGCGGTTCGATAGTTGCCGTTTGGTCGAGTTGGAGCAGCAGATCCTGGGCGTGGAGCGGCAGGGTGATCTCCCGGGCGAGCTGATTCCGTATGTCTATTTCGAGTACCTGCGCACCCAGGAGGCATTCCGGCTAGCGCCGATATTTCACCACAATGCCGTCGACATACTGACCTTGGCGTGTATGACCGCGATTGTGCCGTGGGCGTTTCATCCTCCCGAGCAGGCCCGTTTTTCCCATGGCGCTGAGATGGTGGGCTTGGCCCGATGGTGGCGGCGCGCCGAGCAGCCGGATCGCGCGCTGGCGTTATTCCGGCGAGCAGTAGACCGCGGTTTGCCGGACGAACTGCTGTTCCGGACTTTATGGGACGTGGGTTGCCTGGAGAAAAAGCTGGGCCGCGAGGCTGCCGCTCTAGCGGCTTTCACCGAGCTGGCAAGTGGGCGCAATGCGTTTCGCGCCGCGGCGCTGGGTGAGCTGGCGAAACACTATGAACACCGGGAGCGCAATTACGCCATCGCGCTGGAGTTCACCCGCACGGCGCTGGGTCTGGAACCAACGGAAGCATTGCGCGGCAGGGCAGCCCGGCTGGAGAAGCGGTTGGCTGCGAAAAGTCGCCGGAACAAAGTGGCAGCGCAGGTGCTTGATAAAATGTGATGGCTGTTAAATCGTGTGTCTATTCACTTCTTTTGGGCGCCGCGCTCAGCGCACCTGTAATCCTTACCGGTTGCAGAGAGCGTTACGCGGTCGGCTATCGGGTTCGTGACCCGTATTACAACGACTACCACCGGTGGGATCAACCTGAGATTGGGTATTACAATGCCTGGGTGATCGAAACGCACCGGCCGCACCGCGAGTTCCGGAGGCTGTCGGACAGGGATCGCCGGGAATACTGGGAATGGCGACACCGGCGGGAGCGCCGCTAGACTAACTGCGCCGCGAAGAACTCGCGGAGTTTTCGGGCTGCCACCGGGCCGGCGATCTTCGCAAGCTCCTCCTGGGAGGCTTCGCGCACGCGCTCCAGGCTGCCGAATTCGCGCAGTAGCTTTTCAATCGTCTTGCGGCCCACACCCCCGACTTGCTCCAACTCCGAAGTCATTCTCACGGCGTTCCGCCGGGTGCGGTGGAACGTCACCGCGAAGCGATGTGCCTCGTCACGGACGCTCTGAACCAGGTGCAGCACCGGCGAATAATGATCCAGCTTGACCGGTTCGTTCTCCTGGCCAAAAACGTAGATGATCTCCTCGCGCTTCGCTATGGACGCCAGCGGCTGGTTGATGATGCCGATGGCCTCCAGTGCTTCGGCGGCCGCGTGCAGTTGGCCCAGGCCGCCATCGATCAGAATCAGTCCGGGCAGCGGCTTGTTCTCCGCCTGCAAGCGTGAATAACGCCGGGTGACCACTTCCCGCATGGACGCGAAATCGTCGTTGCCTATGACCGTGCGGATGATGAATTTGCGATAGTCGGCCTTCTTCATGCGCCCGTCTTCCCATACGACCATGCTGGCCACCTTTTCGGTGCCCTGAATATGTGAGATATCGAAGCATTCAATGCGCTTGGGTGCCTGGGGCAACGTGAGGGCATCCTGCAGCGCTTCCTGAATCGCTTGGGAGGACGGCCGGAGTATCCGGTACCGCTGGTGGAAGCTGTGCTTGGCATTGGTTTCGACCAGCGAGAGTAATGCCTTCTTCTGCCCCCGTTGCGGCGTATGGATTTCGACTTTGCGACCACGCCGCTCCGACAGGAACTCTTCCAGCTCTTCCCGGTCTTCAAAATCCACCGGCACATGCATGAGGCCGGGAATAAACTGCTGATCGAGATAGATCTGCTTTAACAACGACGCGAAGAATTCACTCGCATCGAATTCGAACTGGTCTTCCCAGAAAAATTCGCGCCGGTCGACGATGTGTCCATGCCGCAAGTGAAAAAGGTTCACCGCAACCAGCGGAGGCTCGGCGTAATAGGCGAAGATGTCGGTGTCGTCGCCCTCACTGGCGGCAATTTTTTGCTTCTGCTCCATTTCCGCGACGGTGGACATCAGATCGCGCAGGCTTGCGGCTTCTTCGTAGCGGGTGGCCTCGGCGGCCTGCTCCATGCGATGCCGCAGGTCGTCTGTGAGGTCTTTGAGGCGGCCCTCCAGGAAGAGGCGCACGTTTCGAACCGCGGACGCATAGGTATCGTCGGTGGTCAATCCCAGCACGCACGGCCCCAGACAGCGGTGGATGTGATATTCGAGACAGGGATGCGTATGCGTTCGAGTGAAATCGACCTTGCAGGAAGGCACCAGAAAATGGCGGTGGATGAAACTCACCAGCCGGTGCGCCAGATTGCCTGGAAAATACGGCCCGTAGTAAGTCGACCCATCCTTCAACAGGCGCCGGGTGACGTACACGCGCGGGTATTTCTCGGCGGTCAGCTTGATATAGGGATAAGTCTTGTCGTCACGGAGAAGAATGTTGAAGCGCGGCTTCCAGCGCTTGATCAGATTGTTCTCGAGCGCCAGCGCTTCCTTGTTGTTATCGACCAGGATGTAATCGATGTCGCGCGCTTCTGAAATGAGGGTTCCGGTCTTGGAATCGGCGAGGCGGTCGTCGGAAAAATAGCTGCGGACACGGGCCCGCAGGTTCTTGGCTTTGCCGACGTAGATGACCGTGCCGTGCAGGTCCTTATAAAGGTAGACTCCGGGCAGCAGGGGCAATTCGGCCGCTATTTCGCGCAGGTCCATCGGAGGGGCTTACTTATATTGTGACGCATGCCTCCAGCGTTGCGTTCGGCGGCGCGGTTTGATTGCGCTACGCTGAAATCATGCGTCTTCCTGCCGTTCTGGTTCTCGCCGCCG
>JBBROT010000452.1:0-3195 GCA_038229155.1 Bryobacterales bacterium
GAGTTCAAACTCCCGCTCTCTTCACCAGCAATCCTGGCAGAAGGCGAAAAATCCCAGGGGGCCGGGGACAGAGTCCCCGTTTTACTGGAGTGACAGAATCCCTGAGCACTTAGAGGGACATTATCGCTGAGCTACAACAATAGGGGAAGAGGAAAAGCGTTTAAACAGGCTATGGTCTAAGTCGATAGAGCATGCGCGGAAACGCGATGGTTTCGCGGATGTGTTCCAGGCCGCAGATCCACGCGACGCAACGTTCGATGCCCATTCCGAAGCCGCCGTGCGGGACGGTGCCGTACTTGCGAAGGTCCAAATACCAAGCGAAGGCTTCTTTCGGCAGACCGTGCTCTTCGATGCGGCGCAGCAGCAGTTCCGGGTCATGGACGCGCTGGCCTCCGCCGATGATTTCGCCGTATCCTTCAGGTGCCAACACGTCCACGCCGAGCGCGACTTCAGGCCGGTCGGGATCGGGTGCCATATAGAAGGCCTTGATGGCCGAAGGGAAGCGATCCACCATGATGGGGCGATCAAATTGTTGCGTCAGGACGGTTTCATCGGTGCCGCCGAAATCGCTCCCCCACTCGATATCGGTACCATTCGCTTTCAGAATTTCCACGGCGCGGTCGTAGGAGAGCCGGGGGAACGGACCCGCTATCGCTTCCAGCTTCGATACATCTCTTTCCAGTACCTTGAGCTCTTCGCGGCGTGTTTCCAGCACGCGTTCGACGATGTGGAGCAGCATCTCTTCGGCGACACGCTTCACTTCGTCCAGATCGGCGTAGGCCATTTCCGGCTCCACCATCCAGAACTCAGTTAAGTGACGCCGAGTCTTGCTTTTTTCCGCACGGAACGTGGGGCCGAAGCAATAGACCTTGCCGAAAGCCATGGCATTGGCTTCGTTATAAAGCTGACCGGATTGCGTCAGATAAGCTTTATCGTCATCGAAATAATTCACCTCGAAGAGTGTGGTGGTGCCTTCGCAGGCGGCGGGCGTGAAGATGGGCGTATCCACCAGAGTGAAGCCGTGCGAATCGAAATAATCGCGCACGGCCTTGATGATGGCGTGGCGAACGCGGATGATGGCGTGCTGGCGCTGGCTGCGCAGCCAGAGGTGCCTGTGATCCATCAGGAATTCGGTGCCGTGCTCCTTGGGAGTGATGGGATAGGGCTGGTCTTCCGGAACGCGCTGGTGCACCTGGACGGATTCGATATCCAATTCATAGCCGCCATGCGCGCGCGCATCGGCTCTCACTTTCCCGGTCAGGGTCAGCGAGCTTTCCTGGGTCAAGCCCTTCAGCGTTTCGAAGACCTCTTCCGGCACGGCGCCCTTCACCGCGATGCATTGAATCAGGCCCGTGCCGTCGCGAAGCTGCGGGAAGATGATCTTGCCTGACTTGCGGATGTTGTAGAGCCAGCCGGGTATGGACACGGTTTGGTCGACGTGATGCGACGCGTGGTCGATGGTGATTCGGGTTGCCATGGAAGCTACCAGTGTGTCGCGAACCGTGCGCGGCTGGCAAATGGGCGCAGTCGCGGTCTATGCTTCTTCCAACCTCTCGAAGCTCTCTAAAGCCGCATCCAGGCCGTTCGGAAAATCGGGAGACTCTTTCAGTTCCAGCAGCAGCGGGTATTGGTCTGGACGGCTCCGCAGCAATTCCATGGTGCGCGCCCAATCGATGGTGCCGCCCTTGGCCATCAACGGCACCAGATGCTTGTCCTCTTTGCCATCGTTATCGTGAACATGCAGACTGCGGATGCGCTCCTTCATGATTTCGAACTCATGCTCCACGCCAGCGGCCAGGTTGGCATGGCCGGTATCGAAGACGAAGTTTAAATCCAGATGCGTGAAGCGGAGGAACTGCTGCAAACGGTCGGCGGTGGAGAACTCATTGGGAATATTTTCGAGCAGAATATTCACGCCGCGCTGACGGGCAAAAAGGCTTAAGCCTTCAAGAGCGGTGAACGCCGCCTCTGCTTTGAATTCGCTGAATTCCTCATGCAGCACGCCTATGTGCTGGATCAGATATTGAAAAGGCACCGCTTCGGAAACTTCGATGGCGCGTTTAATTTCGTCCACCATTCGGATGCGTTCCGCTTTACCGCGCTCAGTCAGATTGATCACGGAATCGGGCCCGCTGCGGCCCCAATACTCATCGCTGTACATGGGCGAATGCATGGAATGCAGCTTCAGCGTGTTGTCGCGGAACCAAAGGCCAAGCTCGCGGATCTGGGCCTTATCGCGGTAATCGATATGCTGGCGGGCGCAGAAGATTTCGACGGCGGGAATACCCGATTGCTGCACCTTCTGCAACCATGTGGTGGAAAGGCGTTGCTGTACAACCAGGTGCGATGAGAGAACGTGTTCCATCCGGGATACCAGTATCGCCTACTAGCCCGTCCCGCATCTCTATTTGGTTTTGAGCGCCTTCTCCAGATCCTTCGCCGCCTGGAGTTGCTTCTGCATAAAAGGCGTGGCGCGGGTGGCCAGAGTCTTCAAGCCAGGGTCGGCACCGTTCTGCATTTCCTGCTCATAGACGCGGAGATTTTTCTCGCCGCTCTGGATTTGATCTTTCACGAAGGCTCGATCGAATTCCACGCCGCTCAGTTTCGCCAGCTTATCCACTCGTGACTGGCTCTTCGTGTCGAGCGCGGCAGAGATGGTGACATTACCTTTTGCGGCGACGCGCTTCAGCCGCTCATTCACCTTGGTGTTGCTCTCCGTCATCTGCACCGCATAGCTTTTCACGTCGTCGCTCAAAGAGTTGCCGGCGGCCAGTTTTCCCAATTCCACGTCAGTCATGGATTGCTGCGCCACCGCGCTCGCGAAGATCTGATCCGCAGCTTCGCGCATCTGGTCGGTCATGCCGGCGACGGGGTTCGTGGTAAGGCCAGGGTGGCCACCAGGGATGGGTTGATTGATGCCGGGGACAATCGTGTTATCCCCGGTGATGTTGTTGGTATTGAGTGGATCGTTCGGAGGTTTTGGATTTGTGTTGGGCGCGGGAGGGATCTGTGCGCAAGCAAGCCATGTGCTGAACGTGAACGAAGCGAACAGTTGTTTGGTCATCTTCATTTCCCCTCAATAACGAAACACTGCGCAAACAGGCACACCGCCGGGCATCTGCTTACCGGTCAGAAGGGTGATGCGCCCGCCGTGGAGAACCGTCTGCCGCGCGGCGTCCTCAATTAAATCATGAC
>JBBROT010000453.1:0-3181 GCA_038229155.1 Bryobacterales bacterium
GGCGCTCATGGGCGAGCTTGTAATTGCTTTCGGGGTGAGTGGGCGGGACGAAGCGCTCATCGACGAAGAAGACATGGACCTGGGTCCAGGGCAGGGGGTGCTTGACCAGTTCGTCGAAGAGCAGCTTGGGGGTGGTGCCGCCGGAGACCGCGAGTGTGGCGTGGTCCTGCCCGGAGAGCGTCTCTTCCAGAACTCCGGCGATGTGCTGCGCGCAGGCGTGTGCGGCGGAAATGGGGTCGGCGTAAGTGTGCCAGCGGACGCTCATGTGTTTTTCAGGGTAGCTGAAAGGAGTGACGATTCTAGATTGTATGGTGATATGGTATTGATATGGCAGCGATCAAAGTAACATTCACCTTAGATCCGGGAACGATAGCCAAATTGCAGGACGCCGCGGAACAAAAGGGGCTGCCGAAAAGTGAGGTGGTCAGGGAAGCTGTGGCGGACTATCATGAGCGGCTTGGGCGGCTGTCTGAAAAGGAGAGAGTCGCGTGGCTGAAGGCTTTCGATGAAACCGTACCTTTGATTCCTGTGCGGGCCGATGGAGCGAACGAGCGCGAAATTGCAGAAATCCGCAAGGCCCGAAGACATGGCGGACGGCGCACTCCGGTTGAGTGATGCGGCAATGATCCTGTTAGATACGTCTGCGCTGATCGATAGTCTGTGCGGAGCCAGAAGGTCCGCTGGGTTATTGCGCGCGCTGGGTGAACGAGGGGATCGGGTGGGGATTTCCTCACTTGTTCTGTACGAATGGCTCAGGGGCCCGCGTTTAGAGGAGGAGATCGCCAGTCAAAACAGGCTCTTTCCTGCTGAATCGATTCTGGTTTTCGGGGCGCGAGAAGCGGCGCTAAGTGCTGAGCTTTACCGGCAGGTTGGACGCGCCAGGGGGCGGGAGATGGACTTGGCTATCGCGGCTGTTGCGATTGTGCGCAATGCCGAGATATGGACGTTGAATGCCGCGGACTTTCGAGATATTCCGCAGGTTCGTCTGTGCCGTTTTTGAGTTTAGCCGACTGACCAATAGCCTGGGGAAATGCGTTCGACCAAGTGGTTGGCCCGCGCCGTCGTGTTCGGGGACGCGGCCGCCTGACGTGCCAGTGGGCCGACGGGGACCGCCCATTGTGAAGAGAATTAAGACTTGGCGGGGTGCGACGCCCCTGGCGATGTGCGATTGCCTTCGCGCGGAGGATCTCCGGGAACTGGAGAATGCGGGTGGAGAAATTGCGGGAGCGCTCAATGCCGGCGATGTAGAGTGCGGTTTCGGCAATTCTGGATACTGGGTTCATAATGGCTGTCATGGAAATGGTGCTGGGTGTGATGACCGACCTGATGTTTGTGGTGCGGGTGGGGGATGCGGTGCGGCGGGCTGGGCGGCGGCCTATGTTTGTGGGGAGTTTGGAGCGGATGCGCGTGCAGGCTGCGGAAGGGCCGGTGCTGGCGATTGTGGATCTGGCTTGCGTGGCCGGGGAACCGGTGACCGCGATCCGGGAGTTAAAGGCGCTGGGGATTCCCGTATTTGCGTTTGGAGCGCATGTAGATGTGGAAGCGTTACGGGCGGCGAGAGAAGCGGGGGCGGACCGGGTGATGCCGAGGTCGAAGTTTGTGCAGGAGTTGGAAGGATTGGTTACTACGACCGGCTGAGGGACGAGTTTTTAGCACGTCCCTCAACCGGTGGAGCAGTTTAGCCCAGTGCCGCGGCAGTCGCCGGGGTCGCGCTGGCGGTGTTGAGGGTGCCGTTGGCACCCTTCGGGAAGAATCCGCCGCCGGCGGTGGTGGCGGCCGGATCGATACCGATTCCGTAAGCGAGATAAAGAACCTGGCCGGGGGTGCGGATGGCGGTCAAACCGTTTGCCGGGTTAGTGGAGAAGAATGCGGGCGGAACACTGGTAACGAACGGGGCTGCCGGAGCACCAGCGGCAAAGCTGGTGTTGCCCAGCGTGCCATTTAGGTTGGCCGAGGACGGCGGCGGCACGTCAGCGCCATCAACGGGGAACGACGGAATACCAAGCCGGGCGATCTGATAACGAATGTTGCCGACGTGTTCACCTTCCACTGCAAGGATGCGGGCAGCGGTTGTCAGGTAAGGGGTTCCGGCGAGGAACTGCGCACCGCCGCCGTAGGCTGTCACGCCGATGTCTTCGAAAATGCGGGCGAGCACGAGGAAGGCGCTTTGGTTACCGAGAGAGGCACCCAGGGGAGCAAGCGCATCGAGATTAATGGCGGGCTTGGCGATAGGAGTGACTCCGGCGGCAGTCAGCGCGGTGCGGAGAAGGAGGACGTGATTGATTTCATCGAGTGCAATCGCCTGGGCGACACCTTGTAAGCCGGGACCGAACGCAACGCCCTGACCGATGTAAGCCGAAGTGGTGGGACCCGCAGTACCAGAGCCTGTGATGGGAATGCCGCGTGTGGCAAGAGTCAAACCGGTGGTGGCAATGGAATAAAAATCCGCTTCCAGGTATTCGAGGTTAAGGGCGAACTGGAGAACATCCACCGCGGAGGGTCCGCCGGTTGTTTGAGCCGACATTTTGCCGGCCGTCACGGTGACACCGAGCGCGGCACCCGCGGTCGCAAGCCGCTGAAGCATGCGTCGGCGATCGGTAGTCTTTTCGAGAATTTCGTTGAAGATTTCGTTCTGAGCCATAGCGCGATGATAATCACGTTCGCGGCCAAAGTTAATCAGTTATTCAAACTGGAGGGCGCAATCTGTATTATTTAGCTCTTTTCAGCGATACCAATTTTGCAAGAGCTAAACCGGAATCGATACTTATGCGTGCGAGAGCGACGGCTTCGGGGAGCGCAGGCGCAAGATCGGCGGCGTGAAGGGCGAGGGCGGCGTTGGCGAGGACGATATCGCGCTGGGGGCCGGGATCGCCATTGAGGATGGATTCGGCGATGCGGGTATTTTGGGCGATATCGCCGCCCAGGAGGGACTGGGGAGTGGCGCGGGGGAGTCCGAAAGACTCGGGGGTGAGCGTGAGCGGGGTGACTTGGCCGCCGCGAATTTCGAAGGCGTGGGTGATGCCGGTGGTGGTGACTTCGTCGAGTCCGTCTTCGCCGTGGATCACGAAGCCGCGCGGCAGGCCGAGCAGGTTGAGGGATTCGGCGATGAGGGCGGCGGCCTGCGCGGAGAATGCGCCGGCAATTTGAATGTTGGCACCGGCGGGGTTGGTGAGTGGGCCCA
>JBBROT010000454.1:0-3163 GCA_038229155.1 Bryobacterales bacterium
AAAGACCATCGACGAAGTTCCCATGGTGGGCCGGAATGTTTACGCCGCCATCGTGGCGTTGGCTCCGGGCGTCACCGGCAGCGGCGGTCTCTTCGGCAGCGGTTCCGCCAACGCAACAGACAGCTTCCAGGCCGAGCCGGGCTTTCAGATTAATGCCGCGGGCCAGCGTCAGGAGCAAAATGAGTACGAAGTAGACGGCACCAGCGTGAACGGAAATTCGCGGGACGGCATCACCAACCTGACTCCCGAGCCGGACACCGTCCAGGAGATTCGAATTTCTTCCAACTCCTTCTCGGCGGAAAAAGGCCGGAACAGCGGCGCGCTGGTGGAAGTGTTCACAAAATCGGGCACCAACCGTTATCACGGCACCTTATCTGAATTCCACACGAACAACGCTCTGGGCGCGCGGACCATCTTTCAGACCAGTCTTCCAGCATCGCGCAGAAACGAATATGGGTTCACCTTTGGCGGGCCTATTTTGAAAAACCGCACCTTTGTTTTCGCCAGCTATTACGGCTTGCGCACCTCTACAAACACAACAGCCGTGGTCCGCGAAGAGACTCGCGAGCTCGCGGATTACGTAAAGGCCAACTTTCCCAAATCTCTTGCGGCAAAATTTTTTACACTCGACCCTCCTTCCGTATATCCCACGTCCGCCATCAGCACCGTCGCCCAGGTGCGGCAGTCCAACCCGGGAAGCTTTTCCTCCGCTATGTTCCCCTCCGATCTTCCGGCCGTCGGCACGGCTACAATTACCCAGCCGGTCCCCCAGCCCGCTCGCCAGTGGAACGTCCGGGTGGACCAGAATTTGCGAAGCTTCAATGACCGGATCTATTTCAATTTCTTCCGGCCCAGCGAAGACGGTACGGTCGTCAGCACGCGCAAAACTCTCACCTATCCCTATCCCACAACCAACCTGTTCGGCCGGCTCAGTTGGACCCATTCGTTCTCGCCCTCTTTACTCAATGAAGCTGCCTTTTCAGTGGTACGAGCAGGCGGCCACTATCCTCCCGCACCGGGCGAGGCCGCGAACTTACCGAACGTGAACATCTCCGGCATCAGCACCGGTTTCAATCAGGCCGGCTATTACCGGTTCCAGCACAATAACTACATCATGCACGACGGCCTTACCTGGATACATGGCCGGAATCAACTCAAGATAGGCGCGGATATCGACCGGCAACAGGGCTATGCCGTGCAGTCGAATAATGCCCGCCCAACCTTTCAATTCTCCAGTTTGCTCGATTTCGCGCAAGACCTTCCCTTTTCGCAATCCGGCCCCACCATCGACATCGCGAAAGGCGATACAGCCATCGATCTGTATCGCAAGCTGTATTCGCTGTACACGGGAATCTATGTTCAGGACGATTGGAAACTCTCTAAGCGCGTGACTCTCAATACCGGCTTGCGATGGGACTATTTCGGCCACTGGGCAACCGGGCACCAGGGCGTTGTTCCGTTCCCGATTTTCACGCCAGGCACCGGTTCCACCTTCGCGCAGCAGGTTGCCTCGGGAACCATGAAGGTGCGGGGCGATGGCTATTTTGCCAGCAATACTCCCAATGGATTTGCGCCGCGAATCGCTCTTGCATGGGATGTTTTCGGAAACGGGTCCACGTCCGTTCGGGCCGGCTACGGCATTTATTACAGCCGCGTCGCGAATCTCTCTTACGGCACAAACGGCAGCAACACCAATCCGCCTGCTTTCGGTTCGCCGTCGTTAAGCATCCAACAGCCTGGTGCCGTGTTCGGATACGGCTTGGGTTCGCGCGGCGGCTTTTACTTCGCGCCGCCGCCCGGATTCTCCTTTCAAACCAATACCAGCGGAGGCATTGTGGGCAGCCGCGTTTCCGTCGGTGGCATTGTGAACAACCCGCAGCAACCCACAACTGAGAGTTACACGTTCAGCATCCAGCGCCGCCTGGGAGGAAACTTCGCGGTGGAAGCGGACTACCTGGGCTCCCACAGTTTGCACCTGTATACGCAAACGGATGTGAACCGGTTTGCCGGTAACCTGGTGGCGTCAGGCGGCTCGCTCACGCGGTTGAATCCGAACTTCGGGCCCATCGTTTTCGGTCAAACCATCGGCACGTCGAAAGCAAATATCTTCTCGTTCGTCGCGCGCCGCCGCTTCGCGCAGGGCTGGTCCGCACAGGCGATTTTTACCACCGGGCGTGCCCTGGACGCAGACAGCAGCAATGACAACGGAGTTCCCAACGGGCGCAACATTCTGGATGTGGCGAATATCAATGGACAGTTCGGGCGGGCGGATTACGATGTGAACCGGCGCTTGACGCTCGATGCGGTCTATGAAGTGCCCGCGCCGTTCCGGTATTCCGTTCTTAGAAATGTGCTGGGCGGGTGGCGCGTAGCCACCATCGCAATTCTGCAGAGCGGACTTCCCTTTTCTGTATATACCAGCGCCGCTTACCCCAATGGCGATTACAACGCCGATGGCTTCAATTACGATCAACCCAACACGCCGGTTTTTGGCAATACAATCTCCACCTCCCGTACTAACTTCATCCGCGGCGTGTTCAAGGCCAGCGACTTTCCGGTTCCAGCAAAAGGCCGGGAAGGCGATCTGGGGCGGAACACTTATGAGGGACCCGGATTGGCGAACGTGAACTTGAACGCCATCAAATCCGCACAGGTTCCTTGGTTTGCCGGTGAGCGCGCAACCGTGGAACTTCGCGGGGAGATCTTCAACCTGTTGAATCGCGTCAATCTTACCCAGCCCAATTCCGACCTTTCAAGCGGACTCTTCGGCCGGTCGACCGGCCAGCGGCAGCCTCGTGCCGTACAGTTCGGCTTGCGAATCGCATTCTAAGCAGCACAAAAGGACCCAGATGAGAATTACGAAAATTTGTCCCATACTTCTGTTACCCGCACTCCTCATTCCGTGCGCCTTTGCCGCTGACCGGCGCATCTCCGTGTCTGACTATCGCGATAAGGTACACGCGGCGTGGCTGGGACAAGTGGTGGGAGCAGCTTACGGCTTTCCCTTTGAGGGCAAGACTCGCAATGCCATTCAGCTTGACCACACGCTGAAGGTGTGGAACGACGCGATTGTGGATGACGATTACTATTACGAGATGGTGGCGCTTTACGGCTTTGAGCGCTTCGGTATCGGTATGACCGTGGAGCAATTGGGCTCCATGTG
>JBBROT010000455.1:0-3163 GCA_038229155.1 Bryobacterales bacterium
CGCCATGGACAATATCCACTTCCCCTGGGCCGGCGGCCGCCCCGCCGCCGCGCCACACTACTACCGCATCCAGGGCCCCACTTTCATGATCGAATACGACGACACCCAGAACAATGCCAACCACATCCACACCGTCTGGCGCGATCTGGAACGCGACTTCGGCGACGACCTCCTCCTCAAGCACTACCAGGAAAGCCACCAGGAGCCCGCCAAGTAGCATGTTCACGGGCATCGTCGAAAAAACCCTGCGCATCCAGGCCATCGCCGACGGCCCGGGCTTCCAGCGCCTCACTCTGCCCAACACCTGGCCCGACGTGCGCCCCGGCGAATCCATCGCCGTCAACGGCTGCTGCCTCACCGTCGCCGAGCTCTCTGATTCCGAGATCGGTTTCGACGTCATCGCCGAAACTCTCTCCAAGACCAACCTCGGCCTCCTCTGTGCCGGCGACATCGTCAACGTCGAACGTTCCCTCCGCGCCGGCGACCGCATCGACGGACACTACGTTCAGGGCCACATCGAAGCCACCGCCCGGCTCGTCGAATCCATCATCAACCCCAGGGAAGTCCGCCTCACCATCGAACCCCCGCACGATCTGCTGAAATATGTCGTCGCCAAAGGCTCCGTCGCCATCGACGGCGTCAGCCTCACCGTCGCCTCCGTCCACGGCCACGTCTTCGAAGTCGCCCTCATTCCCACCACCCTCGCCCTTACCAATCTCAGCAGCCGCTCCCCTGGCTGGCCGATGAATCTGGAGACGGATATCCTGAGCCGAACCGTGATCTCCTGGCTTGAACGAACCCGCATCGCCGGAGACAGTCAGCCGCCAACCGCTTAGAATAGCGTTCAGCCCGTATGAACGATTATCGCCCCATCATCGGCATCTCCATGGGCGACCCCGCCGGCATCGGCCCCGAGGTCATCGTCAAAGCCCTCTCCGATCCCGTCCTTCGCCACCGCGCCCGCTACATCATCTACGGCATGAACGAGCTGCTACACTACGCGGCCGACATCGCCGAATTCGACGTCTTCTGGTGGCGCGACCAATACAACGGCCGCCTTCGCTCCTACCCCCACGACGTCGTCGTCGTCGACTACGACCAATACTCCTTCCTCGGCTCCACCATCCGCGCACCCAGCAAAGTTGGCGGCGAAGCCTCCATGCGTTTCTGCCTCGACGCCATCGAAGCTGCCAAAAAAGGGCTAGTCGATGCGGTCGTCACAGCCCCCATCGCCAAGGAAAGCTGGAAGCTCGCCGGCTACGGCTACCCCGGCCACACCGAGCTCTTCGCCCAGAAAACCAACTCCCGCCGCTACAACATGATGTTCGCCGGCGGCCCGCTCAAAGTGGTATTGGCTACAGTCCACATCCCCCTCATGGGCCTCTGGAACCGCCTCAACATCGGCGCAGTCTTCCAGCCCATCGAGTTGATGAATCAAACCCTCATCGAATACTTCGACATCCCCAAACCCCGCATCGCGGTCTGCGGCCTAAACCCCCACGCCAGCGAAAACGGCCAATTCGGCGACGAAGAAGAACGCCTGATCTCCCCCGCAATCCTCATGGCAAGAGACCAGGGCATCGACGCCACCGGCCCCTACCCCCCAGACACCATCTTCATCAAAGCAAAGGCAGGCCACTACGACGCAGTAGTAGCCATGTATCACGACCAGGGCCTGATCCCGGTGAAGCTGCTAGCCTTCGACCAGGCCGTAAACATGACCATAGGCCTCCCCATCATCCGCACCAGCCCCGACCACGGCACCGCCTTCGACATAGTAGGCAGAAACAAAGCCAACCCCGGCTCCATGCGCGCGGCAATAGATCTGGCAATAGAAATGGCCGTAAAACGCCACCGCCGGCAAAACGCGCCGAAGAGTCCGACTGAGAGTAAGTGACTGATGTCAACAGAACCGCGCGCCACCGGTTTGACCATCACCCCTCATCGTCAGTCAAATCCACCAAAACGGCCGGAATATCGCGTGCCCCATGCAAAACGCGCATGATCTCAACCGCATCCGCGTCGATCCGATAGAACACAAGATAATTTCGGAACACCGACACAGCGCACTTTCGCAAGTCGGAAAGACGCGGCTCATTCAGTTCATATCGGAGCCACCGTGCCGGATGATCGGACAGTTCACGATAGGTCTGATCGATCGCATCATAAAACTTCATCGCCGACCGAGGATTGTTCCGTGCAATGACCCACGCCGCCGCGTCCACATCACTATCCACGCGCAGGAGGCGCACAACCCATACTTCAAGTCGGCTTCCCTTTGCGCCGCAATCGGTCAAGCATCGCCCTTTTCTTACCCTTGATGTAGTCCTTGGTAAAAGGAATCGGCTTGCCACTATCCAGTCCCTTCAAAAGGCTTGCCGCCAGAGTCGCCTTGGCCTCCTCCCGCTCCATCTTCTCACGAATCGCTTCCCGCACAAATTCACTGGCCGAGCCATAAAGGCCGGATGACACCCGCCCATCAACGTACTTCTTCAGCGGCTTGGGCAACGAGAGGTTCATCGTAGTAATGTTTGATGCTGCAACCATGACGATTACCAAAGTGTTCTAGCCGAGGATTGACAAATATTGGCGTCCGCTTCATCGCGCCATGTGCCCCACTCCATCATAATAAATCTCAGTCTGCCGATCCGCGACCACGCAATCGAAATAGCCGCAAAAAGAATCCGCCGGCAGAATGCGTCGAAGAGCCCAACCAAGCGAAAATAGGCGTCGAAGGGCGCTCAAATGGAATCCCGGTTTCACAAAGCTCACCGGCTCGGCCAAATCGCCGAAGCATACGCGATGGATGCAATTTCTCACGGCAGTTGCCGCGAATACTCCAGCGCCTCAGCATGCGTCAGCGCCGTTGAAACAATCCGATTCCGCACTTGAAAATACCGCTCGTAATTCTCACGCATCTTTTGTGGCTGCTCGCTCAACTGCACCACGCGCTGCGCATGTTCCCGCCGAAACAGATTCCGCCCGCATATCGCCCCCGCCCACACCACCATCCCGATGTTAAGCGGCGCTCGTTGCGAGACAATCCCCGTAAAATCCTCACGCATCGGAAACGCATACTGCCACTTCTCCATCCGAAATTGATTCGCCGGCGTGATCGCCGTCGGCTTCTGATAATCCCTCCAGAACTCGCTGTCCATCCGCC
>JBBROT010000456.1:0-3139 GCA_038229155.1 Bryobacterales bacterium
CGGTATCCAGCTCCGTGTACTCTTTCGCGTGGACCTCATTCGGCTTGGTCGCTTCGAGAAGCTGGTCGCCCCGCGGGAATGACGTGCTGAAATACTGGGTAAAGTCTTTGCCGACTTCGTGCGTGCTTCCGTTCAACATCGAAAGCTGAATGCGATTATGGGCGACATCCGGAAGAGCTATGGCCTCCGAAGCAACCGTGACGGCCGGGGAATCCGCGCGCTCTTCGGTCCCCTTGCGGCGCTCGGAGGCGGTGCGAACATCGGCCATGAATACATTGCGCCAGCGAGTGACCGCGCCGGGGACTACGTCGCCGACGTACAGGACGATATTCGGGAACTGTTCCTCAAATACGCGCGGTTGCACTTCGGCGGTAAGCTCCGCGGCCACCAATTGGTTCAGTATGCGGTATGTCTTTGAAATGGAATAGGGCGTAAGCCAGAGAGAAGCGGTGGCGGCAACCAATGCTCCGAAAACCGCGAATGACAGAACAGGCAGCACTACCGTTCGGCTGGATACGCCGGACGCGCGCATAGCGGTGATCTCCCCATCCGTAGACATGCGGCTCATTGCCAGCAGAACACCGATCAGAATACCCAGAGGGATCGTGAAACTAAGCGTGAACGGGATCGCCAACGAAAAAAGCAGCCCGACCGACTGAGGTGGCGCAGAGCTGCGAACCAGAATCTCGAACAGCCTGCCTACGCGCTGTAAGAACAGGATGAAGGTAAACAGCACCAGCCCGAGCAGCGAGCTGAATGCGACCTCGCGAAATATTGCGCGGCTCAGGATTCTCATGCCGCCCGCTCACCGGCTACTGCTTGGCAGCCGGGGGCTTGTTCTCCTGTTTAGCGGTGTTCATGATCTGATCCAATTGCGCCTCCGTGACCGCGAGAGTCAAGGTGACGACATTTCCCCGCGCCTTGGCCTCGAGAGAATCGATTAGCGATCCAATCTGAGATGCGGCGACATCCTTTTCGCGATTCATCTTCAGCAGCCCGGAGAGAAAATGGACTACTTCGAGCAGGGACGCCGCGTCCTTTTCCGTGCGGGTTAGGGCTTGGACCGAGAATTGGACTACGTCACCGAATTTGACTCCGCCACTCGCCTCCGTAATGCCCTGGAGCATGCCGCCTTGCATGGCCTGGCTCAAATTGGGATCCGGCACCGCACCTGCAAATTCGGTAACCGGAACCAATGTGATGAACCAGAAATCATGCGCCGCGCTGAGTGACGCGACTCTGGCGATTAAGGCCGACCCTGGCTTACTGCCGTGCTGTTGGTACCGCTGGATAGCGCCCTTAACCGAATCCAGGTCGCCCATGGCGGCAACCCCCGCGTCCAGGAAGGCCACAACGGAATCGGCAGGTTTGCCCGAAAAGATGTTCACACCCAGAAAAGTGGCAGTCGTGCCGCCGGCCGTGGCGAAAGCCGTCGTGAATTTCGGAATGTTGAAACTACCGCGCGCCAATAGAAGCCAGCGGCTGTTCGCATCGGACCAGTTCGACGCCATGAGGATTTCGGTGAGATCCCGGCGTGGATCGAATCCGGCGTCAGAGAGGGACCTCTTAAAATTGTCGTCGTCGAGCTGCATGTGGGACAGCACGAACCGGCCAAATGCAGAATTCCTGGCGCTGTCTACCTGAACGCCCGAGAGTACCTTGGCATCGGGCATCACCATGCTGAGCAGAGCGGAATCCGCCGCGCCCGCCAACGATGGCAATAGCACGAACAGCGCGTAGATAAGGGCCTTGGTCACGCCTGCCGTTATTATACGGCAGGCACGTTCTAACGGGATCGGCTCACAGCGGCCATCAAATAACTCGGACCAACTCGTGCTGCTCTTCGCCGGTAACTACGGCTTCATCGGCGCCGACAAAGACGTTCACCTCAGAGCGAATGCCGAAATCGTCTAAATAAACTCCGGGCTCAATCGAGAAGCACGTGCCGGGGATGACGCAGCGTTCGTCGTGCGTTTCGAGATTGTCCATGTTCGCACCGGTGCCATGCACTTCCTCGCCAATGGAGTGTCCGGTGCGGTGGACGAAGTACGGCCCATAGCCACGTTCAGTGATGTATCCGCGGGCGGCATCATCCACTTCGAAGCCTCGCAGTTCGCGCTTGGAAGCAACAGCGGTTTTCACCAGCGTGACGGCTGCTTCACGAGCCCCACGCACAGTATCGAAAATGTTTCGAATTGGATCAGGAGCCGGGTCGCCGCAGAAGCCCGTCCAGGTGATGTCGTAGTAAACGGCGCTCTCCTGATCGAGCTTGGCCCACATGTCGATGAGCACCGCATCCCCTTTCCGGATCGGTTGATTGCGATCCGCAGACGGCTCATAATGCGGATTGGACATGTTCGCATTGACGGCCACAATGGGGCCATGGTCGGTGATCAAACCGTCGGCCGCAAATGCTTCGCGGATGAACCGATTAATCTCCCACTCCGATGTAGGGTGGTTAGCGCGCAGGCATTCGACAATCTTTACGAAAGCGGCCGCGCGAATGCGATCTACGCGCCGTCCGGCATTACGGTGCATCTCGAATTGAACGTCGCTCCAGCGCGCTTCGAATATCTGGATAAGATTCGCCGAGGTGAACACTTCCCCGCCGGCGTTCCTCACCAGTTCAATCGTCCCGGCATCCACCATAGCCACATACGGAATGGCGCATTCCGGTGAGTATTGCATGGCCACCCGGCGGGAGCCTTTCAGCAGCGCGCTGAGTCCATCCTTCTGGGTAGCCCAGCTCGAATAGAGATGCTTTTCGCCCGGCAAAGCGTCGAGCATGGTCGATTCGATGCGATGCACCAGACAGCGCGGCTCTCCGTTCGCCGGGATCAGATAATACCAACGGCGCGTAGGCGTCCGGTGCGGTTGAAAGCCCAACACGCGATAGGCGAGCGGGTCCCGCTGATGATGGTCAAAAAACAGCCAAGCGTTCAGGTTTTCTTGCCGGAGAGCTTCTTGAATTTCACGTAGTCTCATGTTCACTCTCGAAGAACGGCTGCCATTTGCCCGCGGGCGGGGGCGGCGTCAACAAACTCACCACTATTAAACTAAGCACCGAAGCCGCCACGGCCGGGTAGACCGCATCGAGTTCGTGCGTCCCCAGATTCCAAGCGATAGTTACGATTGTGCC
>JBBROT010000457.1:0-3135 GCA_038229155.1 Bryobacterales bacterium
ACGCGAAAACGCGGAAATGATGCGCGCCACCAAGTACCAGCCTCGCAGGTAAAGCGCGTGAGCCAGCCGGTGCATCAGGATGGCGTGAAAACCGGGGTAGCACAATACGATTTCGAGCGTGCTCTTGGCCGCCGGGTCTTCCCGGAAGATAGTATCGATCTGTTCTTTGATCGCGGCGAACACGGTAGTCTTCTTAGATGCGGCCGTCGCTATTTGGTGGCAACAATGCCGCGGGTTAATGTCCCGAACCGGCGCGAACCGGAAGCGCGGGAGCTTTCATGCCGCCCGCCGGAAGGGCCACCAGCATGTCCTCTTTGCGTTTTACCAGCGTGGATGTGTTGTAGCTGGCAACCTCAAAACCGTGCCCGTGAGTGATGGCGTCGGTGGGGCAAGCCTCCACGCAATACCCGCAAAATATGCAGCGGTTGTAATCGATGTTATAGACAGCGGCATACCGTTCGCCGCCCGAAATACGCTTCGAGCCGGTGTTCTCCGCCGCTTCAATATAGATGCAATTCGAGGGGCACGCCGCCGCGCATAGGAAACACGCAACGCACTTTTCCAGGCCGTTTTCATCGCGCTGCAGAACATGCACGCCGCGATAGCGCTCTTCGAGCTTGGGCGGCTCATCCGGATAATTTTCCGTGACCGTGGGCGACATCATCTCGCGAAGCGTAACGCCCATGCCTTTGGCGATGGACGCCGCTGTGCCGAACGCTTCTTCGATTTTGTTTGCCATCAGATTTCAGTTTACTAGGCCAAGCGCGCGTTTCGAGCAAGGCACCCGCACGGGGTGCCTAATTCTTAGAGCTTCAACCAGGGCGCAAGGCGGGAATTCTTTCGCCAGCCTCAAACGGCGACCGTCCGAAGCGCTTACCCAACTCATTCAACTCCGCCTTGTGAAATCCATTGACCGACCACTCGATTCGCCCATCGCGCCCCACCAGGAATAGCGAAGGCACGTTCGTAATGCCATAGGCATTGCTCACCGGATAGTTTTCTTCGGCCAAATCGAGCAGCACCGGAAAATGAATGCCGAAGTGTTTGTTGAACTCGCTGGTTGTACCGGTGCGATCCTGCGAGATTCCGAAGACGCAGGGCGATCCCGGAAATTGCGCATCGAACAGCCGCCCCAAAAACGGCAGCGTGAACTGGCAGGTGGGGCAACTGATTTTGAAGAACACCAGCACCACCGGCCCTTCCCGTAGTCTTTCCGCAAGTGAGAACTTTTCACCGCTCAATGTGGAAAGTTCAATCGCCGGAGCGGTGCCGCTTTCCAGCACTACTTCTGTTCCTCGCCGATTTCACGCACGAACGAGAGAAGATCGAACCTGCGCACCTGCCGGTCGGGGAAGAAACTGTTCACCGCTTGCTGCTCATCGTCGAATAGCTCAAAAACCGTAGTGAGTTTCGTCATCACCAGAAGTTGCACCTGCTTCTTGTTCAGGGCCACCAGTTTCACCTGTCCATCCTCGCGGTGCAATTGCTTCGAAAGCGCCACCAGTTCGCCCAGCCCGCTCGAATCGATATGGTCCACATGCAGCAGATTGAGAATCAGGTTGCGCTTGCCCGCTTCCACCAGCTCGCGCGTGACGCCGCGAAAATGTTCCGTCTCCGGGCCCAGCACCATCCGGCCCTTGCAATCGAGGACGGCAATGCCATCCCTGTCGCGCTCCTTGATTTCGAGACTCACCCGTGCGGACCCCAAATCCGTAAACTCAGTGTAAGGCTCCCTCAAATTTTCTACAATCGGTAGGGTCCCGCAGACATCAGTTGAACTATGCGTCCACCTTGGGACGAACCTTATTGGGCCGATTTTGAAGCTGCGACGCGCGAAATGGCGCTGCGGCAGACGCACGACCGCGCCGCATGGGGAACGGTCACGCGCCGCTCACGCCTGGTTCTAAAAACGTATAGCACTAGTTTTTTTCTGGTGACCCGCTTCCTGCCGCCCGAAAAAAGGGCGCGCGTGGAAGCCATCTATGCGGCGGTGCGGTTCCCGGATGAAGTGGTGGATTCCTTCCCGCTTACGGCTGCGGACCAGCTTGCCGTGCTTGGCGCATGGGAGGCCCATTACAATCGTGCTCTCGCCTTGCCAACCTTCAGCGCGCGCCTCGAATCCGTGCCTCCCATCCTCGCCGCCTTCGCGCAGGTGGTTCTCGATTGCGCCATCCCGCCTGCTCACTATCATTCCTTCTTGGATGCCATGCGTCGCGACGCCGCGCCTCAGCCGTTCGCCACACTCGATGCACTGATCGATGACTACATTTACGGCAGCGCGATAGTGGTTGGATATTTTCTGGCCTATGTTTACGGTCCGTCCGCGCCCGGCGAGTTCGATCGTGCCTTGCGCGGTTCGCGCGCGCTCGGCATCGCGCTGCAACTTACTAACTTCCTTCGCGATGTCGGTGAAGATGAACGGCGAGGTCGCGTGTATCTCCCCATGAACCTGTTGCATCGCGAAGGCATCGGCAAACTCAACCTGTCCGACCCCGCGCAATTGCCCAAGCTGAAAAGCGTGCTTGCCACGCTGTCCGCGGCGGCCGAGGAGCACTATCGCGCGGCTGAGCACGACCTTGACGCCTTTGCGCCCGATTGCCGCACCGCCATTCAAGCGTGCATCGACGTTTACCGGCTGCTGAACCGCCGCATCGGCCGTAGCGCCGAAGGTGTGCGTCACCGCGAAAGCGTTCCCCTGCGCGATAAATTTCACGCGCTGCCGCCCAGCAAGTACTGGCGCCTGCCGCTGGCGTACGTGGGAGCGCTGTGAGCAAATCGGCTTGCATCATCGGTGCCGGCCTGGGCGGCTTGAGCACCGCCATTCACCTGCGCAACGCCGGGTACGCGGTCACTGTGTTCGAATCGAACCCCACTGTCGGCGGCCGCGCCAACCAGATCTCGCGCGAAGGCTTCCTCTTCGATACCGGCCCTTCGCTCGTCAACTATCCGTGGGTCTTTGAAGAACTCTTCGCCAGCGCCGGGCGCAAGCTGTCTGGCTATGTAACGCTGCTCCCTGTCGATCCCACCGTCCAATTCCGATGGCCCGATAAAACTGTCTTCACGCTCTCAAGCGACATGAAGCGCCTGCTCGCCGAGTGCGAACGAATCGAGCCCGGCTCCGGCCCCGCCACGCTG
>JBBROT010000458.1:0-3132 GCA_038229155.1 Bryobacterales bacterium
GAGCAGCTAGTGTGCGATTTCCACGAACTGTTGGTGCGGCTGCTGTAGGTGGTCTTGCAATCGGGGAGAGGATTTACGAACTTCGACTGGTCGAGCATCTCGCGGGTCTGACAGACCTTGACTGTGTTTCCGCTGGCCTCAATTCCCCTTTGCTTCATTGCGGCTTCAACTTGCGCGCGGCGTTCGGGCGGCATGTTCTTCAGCCGTTCGGACATGTCAGGGCTTTTCTGCCCATTGGTTTCCCGCTCCATCTGGATCTGCCAGAGCCCGGGCTTAATTGGAGCTACTTGTCCACTGGCGGAAATGGCAATGAGAGTAAAGCTTATCATCGCCGGAAGTACCGTTTTGATACGAAGCATTTGACTGTCCTTGATCGTCGATCTGGTTAGCAGCGTCACTTGCAATCGGCAGACTCGCAGACGCAAGCTTGTGAATCTTCGTGTAGACCTAAGTATATTGCTGCAACGCCCCTCACTGAGATGACGTCACGGCCTCTTGGTAGAAGCCTTTGCCGAATCGGTTTCCAGCGGGTTGCTACATTCGTTGCTACAAAATCAACGGAATCGGTTTAGAATCCACTGTAAGTACTTAAAAACAATGGTGAGCGCGGTAGGAATCGAACCTACAACCTAGTGATTAAGAGTCACTTGCTCTGCCAATTGAGCTACGCGCCCTTGAGGGGTGATCGCCATCAGTGTAACACCACGGGCCGGCAAGATTCTACAATAGAGCCGGATGATGCGTGTTCAGTAATCAGCACAGAAAAGCAAAGCTGCTGTTCGGGCTTTCCGATATTCTGCTGGCCGCTTTGGCCTTTGAAGCCGCCTACCGAACACGTCTCGCCCTCTCTCTCGCCAACACGTTCTATTTCTCCGGGGAGCGCAAAGCTCTGGTGCTCGGTCTCTGCGTTCTCACCCTGGTACTCACCGGCTACTGGTTGCAAGTCTACGGGCGGCTCGGCACCGGCGAACGCAAGGTCGTGCTCAGCGATTCCCTGCGGCAGACAGGTTACGCCGCTGTCGGCCTGATCTTTTGCGAGTTTGCGCTGCGGCTCGATCTCAGCCGCCCCTTCCTCTTCCTCTATATCGCCTACGCGTGGGTCCTGCTGGTCACCTTCCGGCTGGGCGCTAATCGCTTGGTGGGGGTGATCCGGCGCGAGTTCGGCTCCCTTCGCTACGTGATGGTGGTGGGCGTCAGCGAACGCGCTTTGCGTCTGGGCCGTGCGCTCGAGGCCGCGCGCGATCAGGGCGTCCGGCTGCGCGGCTTCCTGAGCGACACGCCATTTTCCGAAAGTCAAATTCAACTCGCAGCCACCTATCCCGTTCGGCCCCTGGCTGAACTGCCTGCCCTGCTCCGGCGCGAAGTGATCGACGAGGTCATCTTTGCCGTGGAAAGCGAGGCCCTCGGTTCGCTGGAGCCCGTCTTCCTGCAGTGCGATGAGGAGGGTGTCCGCACGCGCGTCGCGGTCGATTTCTTCCCTCACGTGAACAGCGAAATGCACCTGGACCGTCTGGGCGTCACGCCGCTCCTCACCTTCTCCGCTGCTCCAGACGATGAGATCCGCCTCCTCATGAAGCGCGCCATCGATATCCTGATTGCCGCCTCCGCCCTGCTGGTCACCATGCCGTTCCTGGCCATGATCGCTCTCGCCATTCGTCTCGATTCGCGCGGTCCCGCAATTTTCCGGCAGGAGCGCTGCGGTCTGAACGGCCGCCGGTTCACCTTCTACAAATTCCGCTCCATGTGCGAAGACGCCGAAGCCCGGAAAGCGGACTACATCCATCTCAGCCAGCGCGATCTTGCCACCAAAATTCCGAACGATCCGCGCACCACCTCACTCGGGCGCTATCTGCGCCGCTTCTCCATCGACGAAATGCCCCAGCTCTTCAACATCCTGAAAGGAGACATGTCGCTGGTGGGCCCGCGCCCCGCCATTCCGAGCGAGGTGGCGCAGTACCAGGTTTGGCAGCGCCGGCGCCTTCGCATGCGTCCGGGTCTCACTTGTCTATGGGCCTTGAACGGCCGCGATGGGGTGGATTTCGAAACCTGGATGAAAATGGACATGCAGTACATTGATAACTGGTCTTTGAGCCTGGATTGGAAGATTCTGTTCCAAACCATCCCGCAGGTGGTTCTGGGCAAAGGGGCGCACTGACCGCGCGGCACATCTTACGAACATGCACCTGTTACCCACACCGGAAGAGGTAGTCGGCATTCTGCGCGAAACCGGCGCGCTGCGGGATGGCCATTTCGAATACCCGGACGGGCTGCGCTCCAACCAGTATCTTCAGGTGCCGCTGGTGATGCGCCACTATCAGCATGCGCGCACCCTGAGCGTGGGTTTGAGCCGAATGCTGCGTTCGAATCCTGAAATTCGGGCCACTATCGCGGACCTCTCCATCGTCGCGCCCGCGACCGGCGGCCTTCCCGTGGCTTATGGAATTTGCGAAGCCTTGCGCGCCAAACAGGTGTATTGGGCGGAGCGCGACGCCGAGGACAAGCCCATGCGCTTCCGTCAGTTCCTGGCCCCGGAGCCAGGCGAACACGTAATTCTGGTGGACGATATTTTGCGTAGCGGGCAAAAGCTTAGCGAAATGCGGAGCTTGCTGGAACATTATGGTGCCAAGGTGGTTGCGCTGGCGGTGCTGGTCTATCAGCCCACACCGCGCACGCGTGATTTCGGCAAGCTCCCGTTCTACTATCTGGCAAAACTCGATTCCCGCTTTTACGAAACGAAAGAAGATAGCGACTTGGCCAAAATGGGTCTTCCGATACAAAAAGTCTGGATCTAAGAATGGCGTCTCATAACCGAATCAAAGGCTTATCAACTTTTAGCCATATTGCTGAAGTGGAGGGCACTCTGTCACAGGACAATTACAGGCAAGGGTTTTTGCCATACGGCCGCCTCCTTACTCACAGACTTTTCCACAGCGCCGGTGGATTCCCGGGTTCCCGATGAAGCTCGGCGTTATCGATTGGTGTGTCGTCGCCGCCTACTTTCTCTTCAACATCGCGATCGGCCTCTATTATCGTTCGCGCGCCGGGAAGAACATGTCGGAGTTTTTCTTGGGCGGCCGCAATGTTCCCTGGTGGCTGGCGGGCACCTCCATGGTGGCAACCACGTTCGGGGCC
>JBBROT010000459.1:0-3130 GCA_038229155.1 Bryobacterales bacterium
CTGGTGCAACTCTGTACCATCTCTTCCGTTTTATCCAGCATTTTTTCGACATCGATGCCGATGGCCGCGGCCGGAACCATGCCGAAGTTCGAGAGCGCCGAATAGCGGCCGCCAATGGAAGGCAGCCCGTGAAAGATACCGCCGAAGCTATCTGACTTGGCCACCTGTTCCATCTTCGAACCGGGGTCGGTAATGGCAAAAAAGTGCTTGCCCGCTTTGCCCGCGCCCACGGTTTGTGCCACGCGCTCAAAGAAATATTGCTTGAAGATGTTCGGTTCCAGCGTGCTTCCGCTCTTGCTGGCGACAATGAACAACGTCTTCGCGATATCGATTTCTTTCTCCACAGCGCGGATCTGCGCCGGGTCAGTGGAATCCAGAACATGCATCACCGGAGAGCCCGGCGCGCTGCCGAACGTATTCGCCAGCACTTCCACGCACAGGCTGCTGCCACCCATGCCCAGCAGCACGGCATGCGTGAACCCGCCTTCTCTTACCTGATCCACCACACCGTTCAAGTGTTCCAGATGGGCCGATTGATCTTCAGTAACGGTGAGCCAGCCCAGCCACTTGCCTTCGTCCTGCCCCGTCCAAACAGCGGCGTCGCCTGCCCACATGCGCCGTACCATGCCTGTGGTCTGCCATGTCTCAAGCGACGCCTTCACTTTTTTTTCGAAGTCACCCGGAAGCTTGTAAGTCAGATTATCCGTTTTCGGTTTCACACCCACCTTGCAGCGGGCATCGAGCGCGTTCAGCAGCTTGTCGAACGCATCGCTGAACAGCTTCAAGCCATCCACCAGCAGCTTGTCGGTGACAGCGGAAATACTGATGCCCGATTTTTCCAGATTCGCCATGGTGGCGCGCGCGGCATCCACGTTTTCTTCAATGCTGTTCCGCAGTTTGCCATGGTCGCGGAAGGCGTCGAACGTGGAGGGCGGCATGGTGTTCACCGTCATGGGCCCAATCAGTTCTTCCACGTACATCACGTCTCGATACTCCGGATTCTTTGTGCCGGTGGAAGCCCACAAGAGCCGCTGAGGCTGCGCGCCGCGGGCCTTCAACTTTTCCCAACGCGGGCCGGAGAACAACTCTTTATATTTCTGATACGCCAGTTTGGCATTCGCAATCGCCACCTTGCCCATCAGGCTCTTGGCCATCTGCTGTTCGCCGGTATCGGCCATGTTGTCCAGTTCTTTCTGGAGCATGCCATCCACGGCGGCATCAATGCGGCTGATGAAGAAGCTGGCCACACTGGCTACGCCGCTCAGGTCACCTTCGCGCCGTTCGAGGCCGGCAATATAAGCCAGTGCCACGCGCTCATATGCGTCGTTCGAAAACAGCAGCGTCACATTCACATTGACGCCTTCCGAAATCAATTGCTCAATGGCCGGCACGCCTTCGGGAGTTCCCGGAATCTTGATCATCAGGTTCGGCCGGTTCACATCTTTCCACAGACGCCGCGCATCGCTGAGCGACCCTTCCGTATCGCGCGCCCGGTAAGGCGAGACCTCCAGACTCACGTAGCCGTCCAGCTTGCGTGTGGCTTCGTAAACGCCCTTCAACGCATCGGCGGCGTGTTGGATATCGGGCACGGCGAGAGTTTCGAACAGCGTCATCGGGTCGGATGTGCCCTTCTCTTCGGCCTCTTTCAAGGAGTCGGCATAATCCTGGCTCCCGGTGATGGCTTTCTCGAAGATGGCGGGGTTCGACGTCATGCCACGCAGACCGTCATCATCGATATACTTCTTCAGTTCACCGCTCGAAAACATGTTGCGCCGGATGTAGTCCAGCCACACTGACTGTCCGTAATTTGCCAATTCTTTGAGTGGATTCATTTCGTCGCCTTGTTCTACCAGTCTGATCGCTCTACAACCCTATTTGTCGCAATTTTGTTAAAAAAATCTTGCCGCACGGTCGCTACCCGGCACTGCTTTCATGTCGTCCAGTGTACCGCCCGCGCGCGGTAATCTCGAAGTCTATGACCAAGGTCAATTTGGCGGAACAGTTCGCCGGCATACAGGCTTACTGGCAGCCGCGGGTTGCCGGTGAAATGAACGGGCAACATTTGAAGCTGGTCAAGTTTCAAGGCGAGTTCCCATGGCATCAACACCCCGATGAAGACGAACTGTTTCTGGTGATTCGCGGGGAGTTCCGGCTGGATCTGGAAGACCGTACGATTCCGCTTTTCGAGGGCGAATTTCTGATTGTGCCGAAAGGCGTCCGGCATCGCCCGGTGGCGGAGCGCGAAGTGGAGGTGCTTCTCTTCGAACCGGCCGGCACACGTAATACAGGCGATCAGAAGAACGACTTCACCTACGAACCATAAGGCGCCGTTCGCGATAGGGCGTTCGAGATAGAATAGGAGGCAGTCCGGTCGCTACTCCATGAAAGCTCTCGCTCTCTTCCTCGCCGCAGGCTCGTTCGCTCTCGCAGCCGAAATTCCCGTCGCGCCGCTTGGCACTTATAAACCGGTGGAACGCAGGTTCTGGGCGTTTCAGCCGCGCAAAGATGTTGCGGTGCCGGTGCTGGCCACGCCGGCCGGGAATAAGTGGGTGAAGACTCCCATTGATGCTTTCATTCTCCGCAACCTGAACAAGGCGGAACTGCAACCTGCTCCTGAAGCCGACCGGCTGACACTCATCCGCCGCATCACTTACGATTTGCACGGCGTGCCTCCTACGCCGGAAGAGATCGATGCGTTTCTGAAAGACAAGTCTCCCAGCGCGTGGGCCAAGGTTGTCGATCGCTTGCTGGCTTCTGAGAAGTATGGCCAACAGTGGGGCCGGCATTGGCTGGACGTGGTGCGGTTCGCCGAAACGGACGGCTACGAATACGATACTCACCGCCCGGATGCGTATCGCTATCGGGATTATGTGGTTCGCAGCTTCAATACCGACAAGCCTTACGATGCCTTCGTGAAAGAGCAGTTGGCCGGTGATGAGATGGACGCCGCGAACGAAGAGTATCTCATCGCAAGCGGCTTCAACCGGTTGGGTCCGTTGCGCAAAAATGTGGGCAATCAGAAAGTGGCCGGTTCCCGTAATGAAATTCTCACGGAGATGACTAACATTGTGGGCGCGGCCTACCTGGGCGTCACGGTGGGATGCGCGCGCTGCCATGACCATAAGTTCGA
>JBBROT010000460.1:0-3129 GCA_038229155.1 Bryobacterales bacterium
ATTTACGATTCCGCCGGAAGATCTCTGCTCCTCTTCGGCGGCTCAGACACTACGCCGCGGAACGACTTGTGGCGATACTCGATAGACGAACAGCGCTGGTTCGAGTTGACCCCGCAAGGCACTCCGCCTCCCCCCCGGTTCGGCCATTCCACCATCTATGACCCGGTGCGCCGCCGCCTGATTCTCTTCGGCGGCCAAGCCGGCGGCTTCTTCAGCGATGTGTGGGCTTACGACATATCCGCTAACCGGTGGACCCAGCTTGCCGGCAGCGGAACCGGCCCCAGTTCGCGCTATGGCCACTCCGGCATCTACGACAACAAACGCGATCGCCTCGTGATCTCGCATGGCTTCACCGATGCAGGGCGTTTCGATGACACCTGGGCTTTCAGCCTTGCGAACGCGCGCTGGACCAACATCACTCCTTCCGGCGTGAAGCCTCTGAAGCGCTGCCTGCACCATGCCGTCTACGACGAAGCGAACGACCGCTTTCTGCTCTTCGGCGGCTGCTCCAGCGGCTTCGGCAAGTGCCCGCAAGACGATCTGTGGAGCTTCGATCTGAACGCCAACGCTTGGAAGCAGTTGCCCGGCGGTCCCCCGGCGCGCGAGCGATACGCCATGGCGTTCGATTCCAAGCGCGGCCAATTGCTGATCTTCGGCGGCTCAGGCTTCCCGCTGTTGAACGATACCTGGAGCTACGACGTTCAGCGCAATACATGGACCGCGCTCAACGTGACCGGCGATGTGCCCACGCCCCGCTCCCGCGTGGAAGGCGTCTACGCCGAAGGGCTGGACACGGTGTTCTGGTTCGGCGGGTCCACCGATGCGGGTCTGAGCAATGAACTGTTCCGCTTGAATCTATCGTCCGAACCGCGCATTGAGCGCATCGTGAATTCCTTCAGCGGCATGGCCGGCAATCCCGCTCCGGGTGAGCTGGTATCGCTGTTCGGTTCAGGCTTGCGCGAACCTGTGACCTTCGGCGGCGCTCGCGCTCCCGTCTCGTTTGCCAGTGCCACGCAGATCAATACGCGCGTTCCAGAAGGCGTTGCGGCCGGAACATCGCTCACCGTAAGCGCGGGTCCGGCCTCCTCCGCCATCGTCCTTGCGGATGCGCACCCCGGCCTTTTCACAGCGGTCTTTCACGCCGATGGCAGTCTGAACGGAACAGCGAATCCGGCCGCGCCTGGCTCGGCGATTGTGCTCTATGCAACGGGGACGGGCCCCACGGTTGAGATCTCGATCGGGTCAGCCACAGCTAGCGTGTTCTACGCGGGAGCGCTCGCCGGGGCTCCTGGCGTGGTGCAGATTAACGTTCTCATTCCGGCAAGCGTGGAGCTGGGCAACCTTCCGCTCACCATCACCGGCGGCAACACCATCACACTCACGGTTCGATAATTTATGAAGCTCATTCCAAATACTCGCCCTCTGCGCCTGCGCCCTTCCCGCGTTCGCGCAAAAGCAGGAGCTTGGTTTGACCTTGGGCGGCATCTGGACAGGAGACCGCACAACCGCCGCCGGCACTAAATTCAATCTCGATTCGGGGAAGAATTTGCAGGCCAGCTACGGCTATCGAAGCTTCCATGCGGGCCCGGCGCAGGTATACCTGGGCGTGCACTTCTTAGCGAACGATCAACGCGTGGTTTCGAGCGCCGATAGAAGCCTGACGCGAGATGTCGCCACCGTGTATGTCACGCCCGATGTACAAGTGACGTTCAGCGCCGGGCCGATTCAGCCCTGGGTAACCGTGGGCGGCGGCGCGGCAATTTACGAGCAGAGTAAAGTGCGTCTGGACGGCTTGACGAACGCAGCCTCGCGGGACGTAACGCAAGGGGTGTTCATGGCGGGAGGAGGGGTGGATATTCCGGTATTCCGCTTCATCGCGTTGCGGGGGGAAGTGCGCGAATTCTACTCGGGCAACCCCTCGTACAACACACTTCTGAAATCGGGACAGAACAATCTACTGGTGGGAGGCGGGGTGGTGCTTTGCTGGCACTAAGCCCGCCCCCGCCACAACCGATACGGTTTACGTCTTCTTGAAATCGAGCGACGCCGAGTTCATGCAGTAGCGCAGGCCGGTAGGCGTCGGGCCGTCGGGAAACACATGGCCCAGGTGTGCTCCGCAGTTGGCGCAAACCGTTTCCGTGCGTGTCATGCCATGAGCGCGGTCCACATGCTCTTCAATCGCGCCCTCCCTGACTTCTTCGGAGAAGCTTGGCCAGCCGCAACCGGCGTCGAACTTGGTCGATGAGTCGAACAGTTCGGCGTCGCAGCAGATGCAGCGGTAGGTGCCTTCTGCCTGGTTGGCATCGTATTTGCCGGTGAAGGGGCGCTCGGTGGCGGCATGGCGGGTGACTTCAAAGGCGACGGGTTCTGCGCCTTTTTCGGCTAGCAGGGCTTTCCATTCGGCATCGGTTTTTTGGATCTTGGTGCTCATGATGTTTTAGTCCTGATGGTTTGAAAAGAAAAGGCTATGAACTGCAGCTGATTGCGATGGACGAGGCCCAATCCGGCGGGAAGTCGGCAAAACTGTCATGCCCGGGATGTTCTTCAAATGGGGATTGCAGCAGTTTCAGCAAGGTATCGACCTTCGAGAAGTCCTTTAGTTTCGCCGTTTGAATGGCTTCTTCACCCAGATGGTTGCGCAACACGAACTTTGGATTGCTTTTAAGCATCAAAGAGGCCCTTAGTCCAGTATCCACGGGCGCAATGCGCTCTGAATACTGTAGCGCCCAGGCGTTGAAGGAGTCGCGGTCGAAAAACAGGTCGCGTACCGCCTCATGGCCACTTTGGGCGGTAAAGCCGCACAGGCGGCGCCAGAAAATGGTGTAGTCCACGCGATTGGCGGCGAGCACGCGAAAGGTGCTGTCAACCAGTTCCTTGTCTTCGGGCCGCTCATCGGCCAGGCCCAGCTTGGCGCGCATCCTGGCTTGCAGTGCGTCGGGAAACACGGTTTTGTAGGATTCGAGGGCGGCGAGCGCCTCGTCCTGTTCCTCGATCAGCGGCAGCAGGGCCTGGCCGAGGCAAAAGAGGTTCCAGTAAGCCATGTTGGGCTGCTTGTTGTAGGCGTAGCGTCCCTGGTGGTCGGAATGGTTGCAGATGTGGCCGGGGTCAAACGCGTCGAGAAACTGGAAC
>JBBROT010000461.1:0-3120 GCA_038229155.1 Bryobacterales bacterium
ATACAAGATCGGCGTGTACACTCTCTCTAAGAAGCTCGATGAGGAAGTGGCACGTCTTCACCTGGACAAGATCGGTGTCAAGCTGACCACGCTCAGCGCGAAGCAGGCCGATTACCTGGGCGTGCCGGTGGAAGGCCCTTACAAGCCGGAACACTACCGCTACTAACACACGCGCCAATCCGTACGATGATGAGGGGAGGGCTTCGGCTCTCCCCTTTTCCATTGCGGATCGCGTTGCTCACACCGTGTCTTCTCATCGGGCCGCTCTTCGGCGCGGTGACTTATCACTCCGATGTGGAACCGCTCTTGGAGCAGCACTGCGCGCGCTGCCATCGCAGTGGAGAAGTTGCGCCGATGGCGTTCGACACCTATGCGAGAACAAGGCCGTGGGCTGCCGCGATCGGTGAGCAGGTAGCGCTTCGCCGGATGCCGCCGTGGTTCGCAACGGGCATGCCGCGGGGCCACTTTGCGAACGACCCTTCGTTGACGGAGAGGGAAATCTCAACCATCCGGGAATGGGTGGCGAGCGGTGCGCCGGAAGGCACGCCAGAATCGAACCGCGCGCCGCGCACTTGGCCAGCCGGTTGGAATCTGGCCAAGCGCAATGCTGTTTTCGAAATGCCCGCGACCTTCGAAATTCCGGCTTCCGGCGCGGTGGATTATCAGTACTTCATCGTTCCCACAAAATTTTCCGAAGATCGCTGGGTGCAGGGCGCGGAGATTCGTCCGCGCGCGCGCTCAAACGTGCATCATGTGGTGGTTTACGTTCGCGAAAAAAACTCCCCCTGGTTGCGCGATGGCAACATGACCATCCCGCCGAAGAGCGACATCCTGCTGGTCTACACGCCCGGGAGCGAACCGCGCGTGCTTCCTGAGGGAATGGCCAAAAAGGTGGACGCGGGAAGCGATCTGGTATTCCAAATTCACTACACAACCAATGGACAAGCCACGCTGGACCGCTCGAAAATTGGGCTGTGGTTTACCCCGAAGGCTCCCGCGAAACGGGTGCTCACACTACAGATGGGGAACAGCACATTCCGCATCCCGCCCGGTGACGCGAATTATCCGGTGCTGGTACGCGGCACAATGCCGAACGATGCGGAATTGCTCAGCTTGTTTCCGCACATGCACCTACGCGGCAAAGCGTTTGAGTATCGCATCATTCCCGCGCGCGGCCCCGCGCAAATATTGCTGCATGTGGAGCCATACGATTTCTTCTGGCAGCTAGATTATGTTCTGCCGCAACCGATGCGGCTGGCCGCTGGTACGAAGTTCGAATGGGAGGCTTGGTTCGACAATTCGGTGAACAACGCGCGCAACCCCGATGCCAAGGCGGCGGTTCACTACGGGGAGCAAAGCTGGGAGGAGATGATGATCGGCTTTTTTGAGGTTGCCGTTCCGGTGGAAACTACGAAGGAGAAATTCTTTGAAAGGGCAGGCCGCGAGATTAGCCTGCCCCGCTAAGAGTTGTTAGTTGAAAGCGCCCGCGGGTACAGCCATGCCAGCCGCTTCGCGCAGCGCATCGGCCTTATCGGTCGCTTCCCACGTGAAGCTATCTTCCGAACGGCCGAAGTGGCCGAAAGCCGCAGTTTGCTTGTAGATGGGGCGGCGAAGTTGCAGATGCTCGATAATGCCTTTCGGAGTAAGCGGGAAGGTAGCGCGAACCAGTTCAGTCAGCTTCTCTTCCGGAACGGTGCCGGTGCCAAACGTGTTCACCATCACGGAGACGGGTTCCGCAACGCCGATGGCGTAAGCAAGCTGCACTTCGCAACGCGTGGCGAGCCCGGCGGCTACCAGGTTTTTCGCAATATAGCGGGCCATGTAACAGGCCGAACGATCCACCTTGGTGGCATCTTTGCCTGAGAACGCGCCGCCGCCATGACGGCCCATGCCGCCGTACGTATCCACAATAATCTTGCGGCCGGTCAGCCCGGTGTCGCCATGCGGACCGCCGACTACGAAACGTCCCGTCGGGTTGATGTGATATTTCGTATGAGCATCCACCATATCCTGCGGGATGACCGCGTCGATCACGTGCTTGCGCACGTCTTCACGAAGCTTTTCAGTGGTAACGGTGTCGTGATGCTGGATCGAAATTACGATGGCGTCGATGCGCTTCGGCTTGCCGTTCACATATTCCACCGTGACCTGGCTCTTGCCGTCGGGGCGCAGAAAATCGATCAGCCCGGAGCGCCGCACTTCCGACAAGCGCTTGCTGAGTTTGTGAGCCAGCGTGATGGGCAAAGGCATCAGCTCGGGCGTCTCATCCACCGCAAAACCGAACATTAGGCCCTGATCGCCAGCGCCGCCCGGATCCACACCCATGGCGATATCGGGCGATTGGCTCTGGATCGCATTCAGCACACCGCAAGTCTTAAAATCGAAGCCATAAGCGGCATCGGTGTATCCCACATGTTCAATGGTTTTGCGAACGATGCTGGGAACGTCGACATAGCAATCGGTCGTGATCTCGCCGGAAACCACGCAAATGCCGGTGGTGACAAGCACTTCGCAGGCCACGCGGCCGTAGGGGTCCTGCTCAAGAACGGCGTCGAGAACGGCGTCCGAAATCTGGTCCGCAATCTTATCGGGGTGACCTTCGGTAACCGATTCGGACGTAAAGAGGTGCTTCTGGGTATCTGCCATGGGTTTGTTGGTAACGTTCGTGCGGTTTTATTTCTGGCGCGAATCTTTGATTGTAACGAACCCCCAAGTGGCCCGTCAATTTGGGTGAACTGCCTAGCTAGAACGGAACATCGTCGTCGGTAATGCCCTGGCCGAAATCATCCGGGGCTTGTTGCGGAGCCTGACTACGGGCTTGCGCGCTGCGCGGCATGGAAACCGGCCGATCCTGCGAATATTCTCCGCCGCCGCTTGCGCCGCTTTCCCCACCTTTGCCACCCAGCAGGATCACATTGTCGGCCACGACGTCTGTCGCGTATACCTTCTTGCCGTCTTTATCGTCGTAGCTGCGGGTTTGCAGGCGCCCTTCCACGTAAACCTGCTGACCCTTCGTGAGATACGGCGAAAGATTTTCAGCTTTCCAGAGCGTTATATTGCTCCAATTCGTTTCTTCCTTCCATTCACCCGATTGCTGATCTTTCCAGCGCCGGCTGGTGG
>JBBROT010000462.1:0-3119 GCA_038229155.1 Bryobacterales bacterium
GAAGTGCCGGGGCAGGTTCGGGTCGGGCTCCAATTTCTGACGCAGCCTTACCACGTGAGCGTCCACCGTCCTGGTGTTGGGATAGCTCTCATAGCCCCACACCGAATTCAGGATCATGTCGCGCGTCAACGGCCGGTCTGGATTCTGGATGAAGTAAGTGAGCAGATTGTATTCGGCCGGAGTAAACTTCAGTTCCTCGCCTTTGCGCATCACGGCGCGGCGGTCCAGGTCCACTTGCACTTCCGCGAACTGCAGCACGCGTGGCTTGCTTCCGGATGAGCGGCGAAGCACGGCGCGGATTCGCGCCAGCAGTTCACGCGTGCCGAAGGGCTTCACCACATAATCGTCCGCGCCCATTTCCAGCAGCAGAACTTTATCCACTTCATCGCCCACCGCGCTCAAGACAATGATGGGCGTCTTCACCTGCGCGGCGCGCAGTTGCTTACAGACCTCCACACCGCTCATGCCTGGCAGGCGCAGATCCACCATCACCAGGTTCGGCTTGGTGCCCAGCGCCAGGTTCAGGCCGGTGGTGCCGTCGCCGGTTAGCACCGCCTCGAACCCTTCGCGTTCCAGCATCATGCCGATGGTGTCACGCAGGCTTTCGTCATCGTCGATAACTAGAATAGTTTCCATTTGGGGGCAACGTCAGTTTACAGTTTGGTGCAACAGTGGCGCTTGTTAACACGCGATTCGTACCGGAGTTGTGAAAGAACTGTAAAAGTCGAGCATTCGGGCGCGATAGCTCTATCATTCGGCCACGCCGCGCTGGTAGCCTCGTTTTCGAAGAGGGGTAAACAAGATGAAAAAAGTTCTGTTTTCTGCGTTGGGCGCGGTTCCGGTAATGCTGTTTGCATTCAGCTCTGGTCCGCCTGTCAAGCGCACTGGGGCGGCTGTCGATGGAGGGTTGAGCTGTACCGCGTGCCATTCCACATTCGCGCCGGCGAACTCAGATCCGAGTGGATCGGTCCTCATCTCCGCGGCCGATTATGTTGCCGGCGTGAAGCAGGTTGTAACGGTGAGCGTGAAGCACCCCGATGCATTGCGCTGGGGCTTTCAGTTGATCGCGCGCACCACGGCTGATCAAACCAAGCAGGCGGGAACTTTCACTTCGGACACTATGGTGCGCGTGCGTTGCCAGACTGGAAATGAACCGTGCAATGGCGGGATTGAATTTGCCGAGCATTCCAACGCGCCCCGCACGGGTGCCGGTGAAGGCTTCACATTCAATGTCACCTGGACTCCTCCGGCCACCGATGTGGGCAATGTGATTTTCTACGCGGCGGGAAACGCCGCCAATGGCGATGGCAATTTGACTGGCGACCATATCTACACCACGGTCAAGACCATTTCCGCCTCGCGCCCCGCCTGCGCATTGACGCTGAAGCCCACCATTCGGGACATTCAGAACGCCGGTTCGTTTGTCTCCTCCATCGGGCCCGGAGCGCTTATCTCCCTCTTCGGAACAAATTTCCAGGCGGGCACGCAGGCACTGCCGGTGGCCGGCGGCGATCTGGTGAACAACGCTTTCCCAAAGCAATTCTCTTGCATGGCTGTGGAGGTTGACGGTAAGCGGGTACCCATCACCTATGCCTCCGGCACTCAAATCAACGCTCAGGCTCCGTTCACTCTGGCACCGGGGCCGGTGAGTGCCCGCGTGATCCTGAATCCAGATCTGGTGAATCAGGTGACGAGTGACGCGGCCACTGTCACCGTGCAGACGCTCTCTCCAGCGCTCTTCGCATTCGGGCCCGGATGGGCCGCGGCTACATCCACCAGCGGTCCTACTTATATTGCAGATCCGGCCGTTGTTCCGGGGGGTGTGTCCGCCAAGCCGGGCGATGTGGTGACACTCTGGGCCACGGGCCTCGGTGCGACCACGCCGGCGTCAACGGAAGGCGCGATTGCGGGGGGTGTCGCGCCTATCGCGGGAACTGTGCTGCTGACGGTGGGCGGCATCACGGTTCCCCCGGCCGATGTCTTGTACGCGGGCCTTTCGCCTTCGTCCATCAACGGCCTGTACCAGATGAACGTCAGACTTCCGGCGGGTTTACCGGACGGCAAAGCGGCGGTAACGCTGGAAGTAAACGGTGTCAAAGCGCAGACGGGTCTTTCCATTCCCATCAAGCGCTAGGGGCTCGCAACTGAGTGGCGAGCGGCGGGTTATAGTGCATTCAGCGCTCGTGCTTCAGGTTAAATCAGTGTTGTGGAAACTCGCTCTTCGTCTGGCCCTTCTGTGCTGCGCGCGCGCCATTGCGGGCGCGCAGACCAAGCCGGTGAAGAGCCCCTACATCGGCAGCACGGTTTGTTACGGCTGCCACGCGGGATTAAGTAAACAGTTCTTCAAAAATCCGCATTACATCGGCGTCGCCACCAGGAAAGAGACGCCCGAAAATACCGGTTGTGAAGGTTGCCATGGCCCGGGGCGCGCTCATGCTGAAAGTCTCGGGAAGAAGTCGCTGATCGTGGCCTTCTCTGAGCTGTCGAAGAAGCAGACGCTTGAAAACTGCCTCCGGTGCCATTCAAGCAATCTGTCGAAAGCAAACATCCAGCGGTCCATCCATACAGCCTCCGATGTGGTGTGCAACGATTGCCACTCCATCCACAAATCGCCGGAACCGAAGTTCTTACTTGCCAAGCAGCAAAACGAACTTTGCTACGGATGCCACGGTTCCGTCCGCGCGCAGTTTTCCATGCCGTTTAAACATCGCGTGAATGAGGGTGTGATGACCTGTTCGGATTGCCACAACTCCCATGGAACCTTCGCGGCGGATTGGCGCATGGGTGCCAAGCCCCGCCTGGTGGATCAGCCATTAGGGAATGAAGAACCGTGCTTGCGCTGCCATACCGAAAAGCGCGGCCCATTCGTTTTTGAACATGCCGCCATCCGCGTGGAAGGTTGCGAGAGTTGCCATTCTCCACACGGTTCGGCGAATGCCAAACTGCTGAAGCGGCCCGTCGTATTCACCATGTGTCTCGAGTGCCACAACGGCGCGGGCACGTTCGGGCGCTCGAACGGGGGTGTGCCCACACAGAGCAGCTCGCATAACATGCTCGATCCGCGCTATCAGAAGTGCACCACCTGCCACGTGCGGATTCACGGATCGAATAGCGATCCC
>JBBROT010000463.1:0-3110 GCA_038229155.1 Bryobacterales bacterium
CGGGGGGGGCGGGAGCGGCGGCAGCATTGAGCCAGCGCAACTGGGAGCGGACCCGGGCGCGCCGGTACGAATCGCGGTTGGTGGCCAATTCCGTTTCGACGGTGCGCGCGCCATCGGCCAGAAGCTGGCCGGAGGAGGCCTCCACCACCTGGATGGAATTGGAGCGGGCGGTGAGGTAATCGAGCGGATTGAAGAAGAAGGCGTGGTAGCCGGAGCCGTAGCCGTGCTGTTTTAGATCGCCACGAAATGTGGCCGCCGGCACTCGGGCAATGAAGCGGCTGTTGATGTGGATATCGACGGAGACGGCGCCCTCAGGCTGGTCTTCGTGGAGGGCCCAACCTTGTAACAGGAATTCGTCTGCATGTTCCAGGTGGGAAAGCAACTTTTCAGTATAAACGGGATGGGGGAGGGCGTTTATAAGGAGTTTAGGCTGGTTTATCGTTTTGGGACAGACTTTGTAATTTTGCTATACCTTGCTGAGTCTCTTCTCAAGGGATGGCTACGATTCAGCGATTATGCGGTGTTTGTGAAATCCCAGGGAATTTCGATTTCCACGCGTGAGCCACGAACGCGGAGGAAGCAGCGATCGTCTCAAGCCCATCCGTTTGCGCTTACGCCGTCCGATTGGGTACCCTTGAAGATTCCGCCTGTGCCGATCTTTTCCTGTCTATGACTAACCGTGCCTGGGGGGGCGATTACCTCTTTTTGCTCACCAGCCTGATGCAGAAGGATTTTAAGATCCGCTACCGCAATATGTCGCTGGGCGTGTTCTGGTCCTTGTTGAATCCGCTGGTCACCATGGGGGTGCTGACCTTTGTTTTTACAAAGGTGTTTCGCAACCCGATGCCGAATTATCCGGTGTTCTTTTTGTGCGGGTATGTGCCGTTCAACTTTTTTAGCTTCGCCTGGGGTGTAGGGACCAACTCCATCGTGGACGGCACGGCGTTCGTGAAGCGGGTGGCGGTGCCGCGCGAAATTATTCCTATCGCGAGCGTGCTGAGTAACTTTCTGCATCTGATTATTCAGATTGCCCTGTTGCTTTTCATGGTGCTGCTGTTCGGGTTGAAGGTGAATCGCTACTGGCTGCTGCTGCCCCTCGTTTGGGGGCTGGAAATTGTGTTTGTGTGCGGGTTGACGTTGATCACCTCCGCCTTGAATGTGTTTGTGCGCGATGTGCGCTATCTGGTGGAATCGTTCAACGCGGTGCTGTTCTGGCTGATTCCCATTTTTTACAGCTTCGATAATATTCCGGCGCAGTATCGCGACATGGTTCTTTATAATCCGGTGGCTTCTATCGTGTTTGCGCTGAGGCGAATTTTGCTGGAGCACGGCGCGCCACCCATGTCTCTGTGGATCAAACTGTCGGCGGTTTCGTTCGGCACTTTGATTTTGGGCTTCTTCGTGTTCCGTTCCTTGCGGAAGCGTTTTTACGACTATCTCTAACTATGGCGCTGATCGAATTCGAGAACGTATCGAAAACATTCAAGCAGGGCACGGGTGCCAAGATTCTGTTCCGCCATATGCAGGACAAGGTGACCAGGCGTGAGCGCAATTTGTTTTACGCGCTGCGCGGTGTTTCGTTCTCGCTCGATCACGGGGAGAGCCTGGCTATCATCGGGCGCAATGGGGCGGGGAAGAGCACGCTGTTGAGCCTGGTGGCGGGCCTCTCGCGTCCGAATGAAGGCCGCGTGGATATCGGCGGGAAAGTGGCCGCGCTGCTGGAATTGGGGTCGGGCTTTCACGGCGATTTGACGGGCGTTGAAAATCTGTGGCTGAACGCGGCGCTATTGGGGTTGACGCGCAAGAAGACGGCGCAGGTGTTCGATTCCATCATCGATTTTTCGGGCATCGGCGATTTCATTTTTCAGCCGCTGCGGACTTATTCGACGGGCATGGTGATGCGGCTGGCCTTCGCCGTGGCTGTCCACGTGGACCCCGACATTCTGATTGTGGACGAGGTGCTGGCCGTGGGCGACGCGGCGTTCTATTCGAAGTGCCTCGATAAGATCATGGAGTTCCGGCATTCCGGTAAGACGCTGCTCTTCGTTTCGCATTCGGGCGCGATGTTGAAGATGCTGTGCGATCGCGCGCTGTGGCTGAACAAGGGGCGGGTGATGGCGGATGGGGACATTAGCGAAGTGACGGCGCTGTATGACGCCTCATTGCTTCCGGCGGGAGTGTAGCATTCGGGATCGCGCTCCGCTGGTGACGGTTGCGATACCCACGCTAGCGGCGGATGACGCGCTGGCGGAGTGCCTGGAATCGCTTCGGCGGCAGAGCTTTTCAGATTTTGAAATTGTGGTGGTGGATAACAGCGGGCGCGGGTTGGTGAAGCTTACGGGCGCGGGGCGTGTGATTGCGATGCCGAATAATGTCGGCTTCGGCGCGGCGATCAACGCGGCCTGGGAAACTTCGGGCGCGCGCTATCTGGCTGCGCTGAATGACGATGCGGTGGCTGCGCCGGGATGGCTGGAGGCGTTGGTGAGCACCGCGGAAAGGCGTCCCGAGGCTGGGATGTTTGCATCGCGCGTGATGCTGTCGGTCGATAAGATGGACAGCGCGGGCATGCTGTTGTGCGCCGATGGCAGCAGCAAGCAGCGCGGCCATGGCGAAGCGCCAGATTGTTTTCCCGATGAAGAAGAAGTGCTGTTGCCGAGCGCTTCGGCGGCCTTGTATCGGGGCGAGATGCTGAGACAAATCGGCGCGTTCGACGCTGACTTTTTTCTGTATTGCGAGGATACCGATTTAGGTTTGCGCGCGCGGCGGGCGGGATGGACCGGCGTCTATGTGCCGGGTGCGCTGGTAACGCATCGGTATTCGCATTCGGCGGGGCGCGTTTCGGCGTTGAAGGCTTATTATGTGGAACGGAACCGGCTGTTTCTGGTGGTGAAGAATTTTCCGGCGGCGATGCTGCCTTGGGTGCCGTTCGCGGCGGCGCTAAGGTACTTGTGGCACGTGGTATTTCTGATGCAAGGCAAGGGCGCGGCCGCACAGTTTGCGACAGAGAGCCATGCCGGTTGGCGATTGCCTTTCCTGGTTCTGCGTGCTCACTTGGCAACGCTGTGGAATCTGCCGCGCCTGCTAATGCAACGCCGGAAGATTGCGGCAAG
>JBBROT010000464.1:0-3102 GCA_038229155.1 Bryobacterales bacterium
TCGTATCGAACAGGGGCTTGTATTGTTCCTGCCAGGTATCCGTGCGAGCCTTTTCCATTTTGGCGGCCGGGCCGAGCGAAGTAAGCGCGGAAACCGACTGCGGGGCCAGTGTTGCCAGCAATGCCGGAAGCTCCGCAAGGGGCAGCACGCGCTCGATGCCGCTGGCGGCTGTGGCTGCCGCGGGTTTGATTACGGAGCCAGTGAACACTTCCGCGCGGCGCTCTTTGGTGGGAAGAAAAAGCAATTCGCGATCGCGCGTTCCGCCGGGGATCAGCGCCAGTACCGCGCCTTCTTCCCGCAGCCCGGTAAGGTAAAGAAAATTGTTCTCCTGGCGGTAGGGGTACTCGACGTCCGCGGCATACACGCGCCCTTCCGCCGCGAACAGCAGCAGCATTCCCGCCGGACCGATCTTCTCCATGATGGCCTGCCGCCGCGCTTTGAGTTCGGCAACGACCGCACTGGTCTGCGCGCTTGCGGAAGCAGCAATCAGGATCAGGGAAAGAAAACGCATGGCGATGCAAACCACAATAGCGCTACGGAGCAGCCAAGTATGCGGGGATCTGCTTCAGGTCTTCCACCATGAGGCGGTACTCTTCCTGCCGGCGCTCCTCGGGCATGCGGAGAATGGCGGAGGGGTGAATGGTGGCCATCAAGCCTTTGGCCCAGCGATGAGGGAAGAGCTTGCCCCGTTCCGCGCCGATGCGGAAATCGCGGCCCATCAGCGATTGGGCCGCGGTAGCACCCAGGCACACAATCAGTTCCGGTTCCACCGCGGCCAGTTCGGCTTCCAGCCAAGGGCGGCAGGCGCTCACTTCCACGCCGGTGGGCTTCTCATGAATTCTGCGTTTGCCGCGTTCGGTGAATTTAAAATGCTTCACTGCGTTGGTCACGTAGAAATCGCTTCGCGTGAGCTGAGCTTCGTCCATGGCTCGGTCCAGAAGCTGCCCAGCGGGGCCCGTGAAGGGCTTGCCGGTCAGGTCTTCTTTATCGCCGGGCTGTTCGCCCACCATCATCACGCGCGCCTTCGCCGGGCCTTCTCCGAACACGGTTTGCGTGGCATGAAGATATAACGCGCAACCTTGGCACGCTTTGGCGGCGCGGGCCAACTCCCTCACTTCCCGCGACGGCGGAACGAACGGTTGGGCACTGGGAGCTTGCTTTTCCATCATAGTCATTACGCGCCCATCGGCATCGTGAATCAACTGCGTCAGAATGTCTGTTTCCGGCAGTGTCGCCCAGTGGCGCGCGGGCATCTCCAGCGTCATCGCTCGAATATTCAGTCGCGAGGGGTTGAAGATGGAGCCGTAATAGGTGCGCCAGAGCGCCTCCAGATCATCTGCCGCGGGCGCGGCGATTCTCGGCATTCCCGGGCCGAAGCGCAGGCTTTCCAGGTCCCAATAGGCGCTTCGATCAGGCGTGAGAATAGCCCAGCGCATGGCTCCGAATCGCCTGGCAAAGAACGGCGTGGCTGCCTCCACAATCAGATGATCTGGCCTGTGCCACGCAATGTATTCCGTGCCGCGATCCGTGTTAATTTCGCGGAACCGTACGAAGGCGTGCATCTTATGAATGTCGCGATGGATAGCCTTTTCCATCAAGCGCAGCCGCCGAATGTCGTCGTCCACATCTACGCGCAATAGGTGCGGTTCGCCATGGGTCAGGCGATAGAGAACACGGTAAAGCAGGTTCCATCGTTGCGGGTCGCGATACTGCGCGCACGTTTCGGCCATGGCCAGAAACTCGCGCGGCGCCGTGATGGCTCGTCCCCCAGGTTCGGGAATGGGCGCTTCGGGAAGCAGGTTGGGTTGTCCACAAGCCGCATCCGTAAGGTCAATCGCTTCGGGTGCCACATGAGCGGCCAGCAGCGTGCGAACCCGCACACGCCACTCGGCGAAGTCTTCAATCACAGTTCGCCTGTACGCGCCTCGAACAGCGCAAGTTGTTGCGGCTGCGGCACGAAGCGCTGCGGAAGTTTGGGCGAATCGATCTGCAGAGCAGCCGGGTTGTGGCCTGACGCGCTGATAAAAAACTTCACCTTCGCAACGGAAATTTTCAGCTTGGCCAAGTCTTCCAGAGCGAGTGCGCGATACCGCCTAATTTCCACAATTCGCTTTACGTTGCTCAAGCCGATGCCAGGGATGCGGAGCAGCGCAGACTTGGATGCTTTGTTCACATCCACCGGAAAAAATTCGCGATGCCGAAGTGCCCACGCGAGCTTGGGGTCCTGCTCAAGCGAAAGGTTGGGAGCGTCCGGTTCGGTAAGCTCGTGGACCTTGAAGCCATAGAAGCGCATCAGCCAATCGGCCTGATACAAGCGATGCTCGCGGATCATCGGCGGCTTCTGTAGCGGCAGCCCTGGGTCGGCGTGCGGGATGGGGCTGAAGGCGGAATAGTAGACGCGGCGCAGCTTGTGTTCTTTGTAAAGCCCGTCGGCTTTCTTCAGAAGCTCGGCATCGGGAGCGGCGGTGGCACCGACGATCATCTGCGTGCTCTGGCCGGCGGGGGCGAACTTCGGAGTTTCTCCCGAACGCTTCGTCAGATCTTTCGCCTGCTGAATGCCATGGTGAATCTGGATCATCGACGTTTCAATCTGCAGGTGCGATTTCGCGGGAGCGAACTGCTGAAGCTCGCGATCGATGGGCATCTCGATATTCGCGCTGAGCCGGTCCGCCAACTCGCCGGCCTCTTGCATCAGCTCCATGGATGCGCCGGGCACCGCCTTCAGGTGAATGTAGCCATTGAACAGATGCTGCTCACGAATTACTGCATCTACGATTGCACTTATTGCGTGAATCGCATTTCAAGCGACACGCCGCGCGCGCGGTTCACTCCGGATGAGGTCGCGTTCCTGACGATCGAGTTTTATAAACGCAATTACATTGAAGGCCTTTTCCTAAGTTCCGGCATCATTCAGAACGCCGATTACACCATGGAGCAGATGATTCGCGCGGCACGCCTGCTGCGTGAGCAGCATCTGTTCAATGGCTACATTCACCTGAAGGCGGTGCCCGGCGCATCCATGGAGCTGATGCAAGAGGCCGGCGAGTTGGCGGACCGGCTCAGCGCGAATATCGAGATGCCCATCGATCGCGAGCTTCAGCA
>JBBROT010000465.1:0-3099 GCA_038229155.1 Bryobacterales bacterium
AGCCATGCTTCTGAATAGCGAACGGTCAGCGGGTCTTCGATCCACATGGGCTCGATCGGCTCGATGGCCTTGCACAACCCGATCGCGCTGCGCGTATCAAACTGACCGGTGCAATGCATGGCAATGTCGATCTCGTCTCCCGGGCTTCACGCAAATTTGCATAGCCCTTTGCCGCATTGCGGAATTCCGCACCGTCCAAGGTCGCAGTGAACGGACCGGTAGCCCGTCCACCCCCGCCGCCGCGGCCACCGGGCCCGCCACCCCCAGGCGCGCCGAATCCGAATTTGAAGGCGGTGAATCCTTCCGGCGCTGATTTCACCTGATCCGCCCAAGCATTGCACTGGGCTTTGTCAAGCATGTCAGCCGGACCTCCATGCGAGTAAACCGAATGTTCTTCCGGATCGGCCCGCCCAGCAGCCGGTAAATGGGATAACCGGTAATCTTGCCAGCGAGGTCCCAAAGTGCGAGGTCGATGCCACTTACGGTGGGTATGTTCGCCATGAACGAATATTGCGTGCTCGCCATCAAGTAAAAGTGCCGTTCGATGGCGAGCGGATCCTGACCGATTAAGTGGGGTGCCAGCATTTCGATGCGCGTCCGGGCGGCGACCGGAGGCAGGCCAGCTTCGCAAAAACCGACGATGCCGGCATCCGTCTCCACACGAATCAGGCAGCCATCGCCCAGGTTGTTCAGACCCATGGTCTTTATCTTCGTGATCTTCACCTGCCCCGTGTGTGGGCGTCCGCGGCGGCACGGTAGTTCAGCATCCAGGCAGCGGCCGGCTCCGGTGACATGCAGGTATGTCACACCACCATCCGGAAAATTCGATGGACCAGCGCTGCGGAGTAGTGGAAAATAGGTCCATGCTCAGTTTCAGGCGCGTGGCGTTCTGGTTCGCCGTTGCTGCGTACCCATCCGCCCAGACCACCGTTTTCGAAGGCCAGTCTGCAATCGTGCTTTCGACCGGCCGCGTTAGCCTCACGGTGCTCGAACAGGGTGCCACCCTTGCCAGCGTGGTGCTTGTTTCGGATCCCGGTGCCCCGGACCCACTCTGGAACCCAATCCGGTTAGCGCGCGAAAACGGACGGACCGTCGATTTCAACGGCGCTTTTGGTCACTTCGTTTGCGTTGACGGCTTCGGACAGCCATCGCCATCAGAAAAAGCGGCCGGCATGCCTGGGCATGGCGAAGCGCACCTGTTGCATTTCAGCGTAAATCGGAACGATGCTGCTGGTTCACTTGAGATGAAAGCAACGCTGCCCATCGTGCAGGAAGTCCTTACCCGAACTTTTCACACGGTTCCCGGCGAAAACGTGGTTTACGTGGACAGCAAGCTCGAAAATTTGCTCGGTTTTGATCGGCCGGTCAACTGGGCGGAGCACGCGACCGTCTCGGCCCCATTCGTCGAACCTGGAAAAACATTCATTGAGATATCGGGGTCTCGATCGCAAACTCGACCATACAGCGCTTCTCAGCCGGGGCGAGGAAATGGTCCACCACTAACACAACGCCGGCTGGTTTCAGGCGCTGATTTTAAATGGCCGTTTGCTCCCACACTCGAAGGCAGCACAATCGATATGCGGACCTTTCCTCAAAACCCGCATTTTCTGGATCATGCTGCAACGCTGATGGATCCGTCTCGCGACACCGAGTTTGCACTGGCGTTCAATAGCGCGCGCCATCTTGTGTATGGATACTTGTTTCGCACGGCGGATTATCCTTGGGTTCAGCACTGGGGCAATTACCCATCCGTGGCGGAACTGGTCCGCGGGATGGAATTTGGCACTCAGCCGTACGACGTGCCCCGTCGTGACGCGATCGGGATGGGAACGATGTTCGGTGCGCCCACGTTCAGATGGCTCCCGGCAAAGGCAGCTATCGAATCGCATTTCCTCCTTTTCTATTCCCGGACGCCGGAACAGATGCAAAAAATAGATGACGTGCGCTTTGAACACGGGAATATCGTGATCGAAGACAGGACGAATAATCAGCGCCTCGTGCTGGCCGCATCACGGGGACTCGTCGGCAAACCGTGAACAATAAATCAACAGAGGGATTTCGACGATGAACAGACGACAGTTTCTCGCTACCGGTGTGACAGCCGCCATTTCAGCCGTGAAAGCGCAGGATGACCCGATCTGGGGTGGGCCGGTGTTGGACATCCACCTGCACCTTCGTCCGGATCCGGAAGGCGTTTACAACCACATCACAGGAAGCGGAGAAACCCGAGCCGTCCTCCTGGGCGGCAGAGATTCCGGCGGCAATGCGAAAGAGTCGATGCAAGCACATCCGGACCGGTTCGTGCGATTTGTGCGAGCGGATGTCACTAAACCAGAAGCCATTGCCGAAATGACCAAGGGCCTGCAAGACGGCGCGATCGGACTCGGCGAAATCAAGTATCACGTCGCGCTCGACGGTCCGGAGATGCGCCGGGTTTACGAACTGGCATCTGCCACCCACGTTCCAGTCACCGTACATTTTCAAGAGGTTCAGCATTTCGAGGGGGAAGGCGTGTTCAATACCGGCTTTCCGCGCCTTGGTTCGATTCTTAAAGCATATCCGCGGATGACCATGTTCGGCCATGCCGACGCCTTTTGGGCGAATGTGAGCGCGGATGTTCCAAAGGATATCGCTTATCCATCCGGTCGAATCAAACCCGGCGGGCTTACCGATAGATGGCTGGCCGAATTCCCCAACCTATACGGTGATATGTCAGCTAATTCATGCAACAACTGCCTTTATCGCGATCCGGAGTTCATGCGAGGTTCCTCCAGCGGCATCAGGACAAGCTGATCTTCGGAAGCGATTGCCCTTGCACTGACGGACATGGCACGGGCGTTACCGCCAATTTTGTGCCGCGGACGAAAGGCAAGTGTCTCGCACGCGAAACGCTGACGCTTTTGAAGCAACTCACTACCCCGGAAGTCTTCACGAAGATTACGTGGACGAACGGAACACGGGTCCTCAAGCTGACGTAAGTCGAATGTTAGATGGTTCCTCGCCCTCGCGGAGCGTGGGGGCGTCGCCGTTGAAAACGCTTCGTTTTGTCGGGTCTATAAAAAGGACTCAGGCCGCCGTTTGCTCTGCAAAATCCCAGGC
>JBBROT010000466.1:0-3092 GCA_038229155.1 Bryobacterales bacterium
GCGGAGTTTACGCGCTCAAGAAAGCCGTCGGCTCACAAGCGTCCATTCACTCGCTCGATCTGAATGAGCGTCCGGTGCTCCCGCGCAAGCACTATGGCCTCATCGTCTGCTTCGGGCTGGTTTATCACCTAAAGAAACCCCTTCAACTGCTTGAAGTCTTAGCCCGCTCCTGCCGTTATTGTCTGGTCAACTCGAAAATAGCCTCCACCTTCCCCGGCATCGAGCAGGATCTGAAGAGTGTCCCAGCAGCTTACCTTCTGGACGGGGACGAGCTCAACAATGATTGGACCAACTATTGGATCTTCACCGACGCCGGCATGCGCCGCCTGCTCAAACGCGTGGGCTTCAGCGTGCTCTCCTCGGAATCGAGCGCCCCCCACCAGTCATCGGCTCCGGCAGGCGTCGATCAGCGCATGTCGTGTCTCGTAAAAAGCCTCATGGATTTGGGCTCCTTCGTGGACGCGGAACTCGGCGGCGGGTGGCATGAAACTGAACACGGTGGCTGGCGGTGGACTGCGAAGCGCTTTACCGTGAGCGCAAACCAGGCAGCAAGTCTGGCCCTCACCTTCTACGTCCCCGAGGCGCAAGCCGAAGCCGGACCCATCACGCTAAGCTGCACCGCCTGCAGCAAACCGCTAGGAACCAGAATCTATACGGCCAGCGGCGAATACTGCTTCCGCGTCCCGCTCCCCACCGGCCTTGGTTCAGTAATCGAGTTCCAGGTAGAACACGCGATGGCTAGCGCCCCCGACCCCCGCGAACTCTGCCTCTTCGCCCGCTCTATCGCGCTTTCCCCGGCCCGTACAGCACCGCTCCCGGACGCGCGCTTGTGACCTTGCCGCCCAGCAGCACAGGCTTTCCGTTCACCACCACATCGCTGAAGCCGACGGAGTACTGATGCGGTTTTTCGAAGGTGGCCATGTCCTCTACCGCCGCCGGATCGAAAACCACCACATCCGCCTTCATCCCCACACGTAGCATCCCGCGATCCGCAATCCCCAAACGTTGAGCTGGCATCCCGCTCATCTTGTGCACAGCTTCTTCAAGGCTCAGCACGTGTTGCACGCGCACATACTCGCCCAGCACGCGCGCGAATGTTCCATAACTCCTGGGGTGCGGAGCAGCTATGCCGAACAAGGGGATATCGCCATCGGAGGCAACCATCGTGTACGGCGAACGCATAATCCGCGCCACGTCTTCTTCGCCGATGGCGTGATAGATCATGCTGCACCCGCCGCGCTTCTGCATCGCCATCGCGGTCTCCGCCACTTCCTCGAAGGTGACCTCCGCGCCGCGGGCCCGCGTCAGGTCAGCCAGGCTCTTTCCCGCAAGCGATGCATCGAAGCCGCAACTCGCCACCGTCACATTCTTCGCATCCCCGCCACCGCGCCCATCGCGCAAGTTGATCACGATCTGCGCTTTGATCCTGGCCCGCGCCTCCGGAGCGTTCAAGCGCTCCACCGTAGCGCGCTGCCCACCCTCAAGCGACCACTGCGGCAGCAGCGCCGCAAGCCCGGTGCTCGAAGCCGTATATGGATACTGATCGATGGTGACATCCACCCCGCGCGCCCGCGCCGCTTCCACCAGCTTCAGAGTCTCCACGCTCTTACCCCAGTTCGCGCGCCCGATGATCTTGTGGTGCGTCACCTGAGTAGGCAGGTGCCCCTCTTCACCAATCCGGATCGTCTCGCGTACGGCTTCCTCAATATGGTCCGTCTCATCACGCATGTGCGATTCGTGGATACCGCCCATCGCGCCCACCACTTTCGCCAGCGCGATCACTTCTTCGGTGTTTGCGAAGTTGCCCGGCACATAAAACAGGCCGGTCGAAAGGCCGAACGCGCCATCGAGCATGGCCTGTTTCGCCAAGCCGCGCATGCGGTCCAGTTCCGCCGGCGTGGCCTGCCGGTTCACCAGCCCTACCACTTCTCCGCGTATCGACCCATGCCCCACAAAGCTGCCCACATTGATCGAAATTCCTATTTGCTTGATCTTGTCCAGAAACGGAGCCAGCGGTACTGCCGAACTGCCGTCAGGGCCTTCGATCATCGTTGTCACGCCTTCGCGCAGATAGTTCTCTGCCGTCGGCACCAATAAGATGCCTCGCCTTCCGTGCGAGTGGATGTCGATAAAGCCCGGTGCCACCATGCGTCCCTGAGCATCGATCCTCTGCTTCGCGGCAGCCTTCGAAAGATCACCGATAGCAGCGATCGTGTCGCCGTTTATTCCGACATCGGCACGGAACCACGGGTCCCCGGCGCCATCGATCACACGCCCGCCCGCAATCACCAAATCATACGAAGCGGGCTGCAGAAGCAGAAGCAAAACAGGAAGCAGCATGGTTATTTTTTCGGAGCAAGGTCTTTCGCGCCGTGCGCGCGCAAGAGTTCGGTCACAGCGGTGTACCCGTTCACCACCGCGGCGTGGAGCGGGCTCGCACCGGCTTTGTTAGTCAGGTTCACATCGGCACCCCGCTCGATCAGCAGCTTCACCACATCTTCCCGGCCGAGCGATGCCGCGTTATACAAAGGCGTCGCACCGCTCTCCAGTTCCTTCGCGTTGATCAGCGCATGATGATCGAGCAACAGCCGCACCATCTCGGCGTGCCCGCTCAGCGCGGCATCGTGAAGCGGAGATCCGCCGTATTCGTTTGCCGAGTTCGTGTCCGCGCCATGCTCAATCAGCATTGCGGCAACTTCCGTGTTGCCCTTCAAAGCTGCGGCATGAAGCGGTGTCGCGCCGCCTTTGAACCGTGCGTTTGCATCCACGCGCAACTTGAGCAGCATCTCCACCACATTCGGCTGGCCTTTCATGACTGCTTCATTCAATAGCTCCGGCCCGCTCACCTCGGCCGTCTTCATCGTTCGCAGATCCCGCACCAACACAGCCATCACGTTGGCATGTTGATAGTGCGCCGCGTTTTCAAGAGGCGTCGCACCTGCCTTGTCGCGTGTCGCCAGATCCGCACCCCTCTTCACCAGCATCTCCACTACATCGCGATGTCCTTTGATCGCAGCACCATTCAGGGGAGTATCGCCCGTCAGCGTGTTCACGTTGTCCACCGTGGCGCCGTTTGCCATCAGCACCGCCGC
>JBBROT010000467.1:0-3083 GCA_038229155.1 Bryobacterales bacterium
CCGTGGGTCCGCCGGTGCCGGTGGCGACGTTGCCAGCAGACCCGATTCCCGCGATGCTCCCCATCTGTTCGGCCTGGGCTTGAAAGAGATGCTGGCTGACGAAATCACCTCAGACCTTCGCATCGTTCGCGCCCAGGCCATCGCGGAAGCAAAATCGTCCGCCGCGCCGGTCCGCAAAACACTGGTGAGCAAGGGCATCTCTTATGGGGCGCTCACAGCCAAGCCCGATGGCACAGTCAACACCTCAGAGGTCACCGGCCTTGATGCCGACCTGCGTGTTCGCCCCTTCTTCGCGCACGGCGGCACCATCTCCATCCGCGAGTTTGTAGTGGGTGCTCTAAATAATGAAATGGGTATGCAGCCCGTTGAGCCCGATCTCATGCGCGCCAGTAAGGGCGCACGCATCCAGACCCCCGCGGGCATGGTGCTCGATGGCGCACTCGATAAAATCGAAACCCCCGTCACCGACGACCCTGCCGCGGATCCCGATGCCGATGGCGTAGTGAATGAAGTCCCGGAATCCATCATCGATTACTTCGAGTTCTATCTTCTGAATTACTTCAAGCCGGGCACCGGTGAGCAGACCGCTGCCACTGACCATGGGCGCGTGCTGATGGAAACCACCGGATGCACCGCTTGTCATATCGGCAACCTGCAAATCGACCGCGATCGGCGCGTCGCTGATCTCAACACGGTGTTTGACCCGGCGAACGGAAACCTGAACCGGCTCTTCGCCACCGCCGCTCCGTTGATCAACGTGACGGACGACAACTCCGGCCAGCCCTCACTCAAATTGCCGGCCCTTCAACCGTTTCTTGTCAAAGACATCTTCACCGATTTCAAGCGTCATGACCTCGGCATGAATTTCGCGGAGCGAAATTACGATGGCACTGTCACCACGCAATTGATGACTACTCCTTTATGGGGTGTCGGAACCACTGCCCCTTACGGGCACGACGGCCGCAGCATTTCATTGCACGAAGTGATACTCCGCCACGGTGGAGAGGCGCAGGAATCACGCGACCGCTACGCCGCGCTGGCCCGCAACGATCAACGCGATTTGCAGGACTTGCTCTCCAGTCTGGTCCTGTTTCCGCCTGACGATACGGCCTCTACACTCGACCCCGGCAACCGAAACGCCGTCGGTTTCCCGCAAGTAGGGCACGGTGCCATCAAGCTGACAGTTCTGTTTAACGATCCAAAGGTGATCGAATAGCAACCGCTATAATGGTTGCAGTCTGGAATGGCTAGCGTTTCACCGCCGGGAATCGATCCTGTCATGGATCTTCTTGGAAAAATGGAGAGCCAAATCTCCCGCATGGAAACGGCGCGTCCAGAACCCATTGAGGTTCGCTCCCCTCTGGAATCGCCCGAAATAAAAGCTCTCCGCGAAGAGCTAGCCCACGCCGAACAACGCGGGTCCGTGCAGTTGGCCCTCTTCACTGAAGCTCTTGTCCGTCTGCGTACGCAGATCCCGGAACTTGTCGAAGATGCCATCGCCACACGCTTCGTCGATATCGAAGAGCGCTTCTATTCTCAGATCCGCCAGATCCACCAGCAAGCTGCCGATAGCTTCATGCAGTCCACTCATGCGCGCGTCGGAACAAGAGTAGCCGCCGTCGAAGCCACCATGGCCGAACAATCGCTCGCCATGGCCGATCTCAAGCAAAGCTCGCTCGAAACCGATCGCAACCTGCAGCGCATGCTCGCCGGTCTTGATCGTCTCACCGGCGAATTGATGCGTCTCTCCACGCTCGCCGGTGCGCCCATCGTCACGCGCCGCGCGTCGCAACTCTCAGGCTCTACCGCTCAGGCATCCGCTACCCAGGCTCCGCCGGAACGCCCCACCTATTCCGAAGCCGCCGCCGAACCGCGCAATGAAAAAGTAAGCAGCCGGAGCGCCAGCCCCTCCCGATTCCTCATCCCCGCGCTCTTCCTCCTCATCCTGATTCCGGCCGCGATCCTTGGTTGGCGCCTGGTCTCGAGCAAACGCGGCGTCTCCCTCCGTGAAAGTCCCGAATCCGCCGTCGTCTCAACCGCGCTCACCGGAACCGCCGCCCAACTCAAGCTCGCCTCTGATTTCGCCGCTGGAAAAGATTATTCCAAAGCGGAAAGCATCTACCGCAGCGTGCTCAGGACCGAGCCCGAAAATCGCACCGCCATCAAGGAACTCGCTAGCGTCCTCTTCCGGCAGCAAAAATACGATGAGGCCGCAACGGTGCTCAAAACTCTCCCGCCGGGAAGTTAGTTTACGGTCTCGGTCCCGGTCAGCGCGTGGTTCACCAGCGCATCCAACGGGCATATTTTAAGGGCCGCCTCGTGCGTGGCTTCTAAGACAACCAACGGTGCTTTGCCCGCGCGATACGCTTCCATCCATCGCGCCGCGCACAGGCACCAACGGTCTCCTGCCTTCAATCCAGGGAAGCCGAATTCCGGATGCGGGGTCGTTAAATCGTTACCTTGAGCTTGAGAATATTTCAGGAATTCATCTGTCATGATCGCGCACACAGTATGGCTGCCCAAATCCTCCGCACCCGTTTCGCAATTGCCATTCCTCGTCCATCCCGTCATCGGATTGCACCCGCATTCCGCCAGCTCCCAACCCATCACATTCCGCATGCATCTGATCTTAATCGGTTTGTTTGTAAAAGTGATCGAATAGAGTAAATGCACAGGTTCGCTCTAGCTCTCTTGCCCGCACTCTTGACGGTCACCACCGCCACCGCCGAGCCCGCGCTCATGCCTTGGCCGGCGCAATACACGCCCGGGGCGGGAGAGCTTTCCATCGGTTCCGATTTTTCCGTCGCCTTCACCACGCGCGAAAATAACCCGCTCCTGCGCGAAGCCGCCAATCGGCTCAAGCAGCGCCTCCAGCGCCAGACGTTCATCCAGTTCTCGGCCTCTCCTGCCGATGCGCCCACGCTGTGGGTCAAATACTTGAGCCCCGCGCGCGACGTGCAAGCTCTCGGCGAAGACGAAAGCTACCAGCTCAGCATCAAGCCAACCGGCGCAACTCTCACCGCTCCCACCACCCTCGGCGTCCTCCGCGGCTTTGCCACCTTCGCTCAACTGGTCACGCGCTC
>JBBROT010000468.1:0-3074 GCA_038229155.1 Bryobacterales bacterium
CCATCGGGTGCCCGTCCCGGCGGAACTGGGGCCAGAGTTCGTCCATGGGCGTCCGCCGGAATTGTGGGACATTCTCTCCGCGAACCGGCTCACCGCGTACGAGGTGGTGGGAGAACACTGGTTCCATCAGGGTGGCAAGCTGCATCTGGCCGAAGATTCCGGTCTGGACGATGTCTTGGCTATGATGCGGGATTACGCGGAGCCTGACCGGAGTTTTTCAGAGTTTTCAAAGCAGGCGAATCTGGAAGCCGTATGGCCCACAGCCTATGTGGAAGGCTTCAATGCCGCGTTCAGCAGCCGCATTAGCGTGCAATCTATTCTGCACGATGAGGCCGCCGCGGAAGCCATTGAGGGGCACCGCTCTTTCCGGATCGTGGACGGTTATGACCGCGTGGCGCAGGCCCTTTTGCCTGAAGATGCGGCTTTGCACTTGAACATGCCGGTGGACCAGATTCGATGGAGCGCGGGTAGCGCGGAGGTCTCGGCGGGTGGGCGAATCCACAAGGCCGACAAAGTGGTAATTACCGTGCCGCTGCCCTTGCTGCAACAGCGCGCCATTCGCATGGTGCCTGAACCGGAGCGCATCGTCGACGCGGCGAATCAGCTTGAAATGGGGCAGGCTTTGCGCGTTACGTTTTGCTTCCGTGAAAGATTCTGGGAAAAGAAGGCGGACTTCAGCTTCCTTCACTCGCTCGAAAGCGCGGTGCCCACGTGGTGGTCGACACTTCCGTTGTATGCGCCGGTGCTGGTGGGTTGGGCCGCTGGCCCGAAGTTCCGCCCCGGCTTGAATATTCATGACGCCGTGGTCTCGCTCGCCGAGGCGCTGGGGGTGCCCGAAAAGCTGGTGGAGAGCCAGATCGTCACCACCTGCTTTCACGATTGGCATGCCGACCCCTACGCGCGTGGCGCTTACAGCTATACGCCCGCCGGTGCCATGGGGGCTCATGAAACGCTTTCCGGGCCAGTAGAAAATACCTTGTTTTTCGCCGGTGAGCATACCGATACCGGTGGCCACGGCGGCACCGTTCATGGCGCAATCGCATCGGGCTTACGCGCCGCGCGGCAAATATTGGGGCGCGCGTAGATGCGGGCTGTGTACCTCGAAAAGGGACGCGTCTCGGTTCGCAATGTAGCACCCCAGGATTTGCCGCCGGGTTTCGCGCGAATCAGAGTGTTGGCCGCGGGCATCTGCAACACCGACCTGGAGCTACTCAGGGGCTATTACGGATTTCGAGGCGTGCCCGGTCATGAGTTCTGCGGCGAAGTGGTGGAAGGTCCACCGGAATGGATGGGCCGCCGCGTAGTGGGTGAGATCAACCTGTCATGCGGCCATTGCGAATTTTGCGCGCAAGGCTTGGGGCGTCACTGCGCGCGGCGGACGGTGTTGGGAATCGTCAGTCACCCTGGCGCGTTCGCGGAAACACTGACGCTGCCGGTGGAGAACCTGCGCGCGGTCCCGGATCAGGTCACAACGGAGCAAGCCGTTTTCACGGAACCGGTTGCCGCCGCCTGCGAAATTTTGGATCAGGTGCAGATGGAAAAAGGTGAGCCGATCGCGGTGTTGGGCGATGGCAAACTGGGTCTATTGATTGCCCAGGTGCTGCACGCTCACGGTGCCGGCGTATCGCTGTTCGGCCGCCATGCAGCGAAGCTTGGCATCGCCGCCCAATCGGGAATTACCACCGTGTTGACGGATGGCGATTTGTCACGAGCGCGCTATCGCGTTGTGGTGGACGCAACCGGTTCGGCTTCGGGTTTGCGCCAAGCCGTCGCGATGACGAAGCCGCGCGGAGTGGTGGTGATGAAGTCCACGGTCCATGGCGAGACGCCTCTCGATTTCGCGCCAGTCATCGTGAATGAGATCACTCTGGTGGGTTCCCGTTGCGGCCGCTTTGAGCCGGCGCTGGAACTGTTGCGTACCGGTCGGGCGCGTGTAGACCACATGATCGATAGCCGCTTCAAACTAGAAGATGCCGCACAAGCCTTTGCGCGCGCCGCCGCTCCCGGGGTGTTGAAAGTTCTTATTACAGGTTAAGGAATCGGGCGGGGAGTCGCCAGCAGCGCGGCACGATCGGCTGGCGATATCGCGTTCGTGTGCGCGATGTCGCTTCGCAACTTCAGTTGCCGGCGGAAGCGCCCGAAATATTCCGAGATGTCTCCGCCGAACTGAAACGTATACATAATGTCGGCAAAGCCGTCCGTGTGAGGCAAGCCCAGCGCGTGCCCGGTTTCATGCAGGCAGGTCAGATAGACCACGGTTTCGCGAAGCAGCGCGTCTTCCCCCGCGCGCACCACCGAAGGCAGAACATGAACCTCCGCGCCTCGCTTCCCCTCGAACGCAAACGGCCTGGCTTCCCCGTAAAGCTGAGACCGCCCGGAGACCCAATAGACGCGCAGCCGCGCCGAACTTTCACCCGCCACAGCCTTCAGTACCAAGCCGCCATCCGCCGATCGCCGCCAGGCATCGAGCGCCCATCGCGCCAGTTCCACATCGCCCGGCTTGCAGTGCGCCTCTGGCGCCTTATCGTTCGCGCACGGCTCAATCCAGTACGTCCAAAGCTCCGCGGCCTGAGCCGTTGAGCTAACGAGTAGAAGCCAAAACGCGCACCGCTTCATGAGGTTCATGGTGACCGGCAATTTCATGGACCAGTTGCTCCAACTCCATAATGCGCTGGCGCAATTCATCGATCTCCTGAGCACCGGGGTCGGGCAGCTTGCCGTGTTCGAGCGCTTTCTCCGGCGACCGCGATTGCACAATGCGCCCAGGAATTCCCACCACGGTGGAGTTGTCCGGCACCGGCCGCACCACCACCGAACCCGCGCCCACCTTCACGTTATTGCCTAGCGTGATGTTGCCCAGCACTTTCGCGCCGCCCCCCACCACCACATGATTACCCAATGTGGGGTGGCGCTTCCCTTTCTGTATGCCGGTGCCGCCCAGTGTCACTCCTTGATAGAGCAGCACATCGTCGCCAATCTCGGCTGTCTCGCCAATCACCACACCCATGCCGTGGTCGATGAAAAAACGGCGGCCGATGCGCGCGCCCGGGTGTATCTCAATGCCGGTAAACTGA
>JBBROT010000469.1:0-3074 GCA_038229155.1 Bryobacterales bacterium
CAGCAGAAAGCGGATATGGAGCGCAGCGTGGAGTTTGCGAAGAAACGGCTGGACCTGGGTGTGCGGTGGCGTACTTAGCGGCCTGAATTGCTTTTGCGTTTGGCATGAATCCACTGCTGTACCTGTTTGTAATTGTGGGCGGAGTGTGCAACGTGGTGCAATCGGGCACGAATGCGCAATTGAAGAAGTCGCTCGATAACCCTGTGCTGGCTTGTCTTGCGGTTTATGTAAGCGGACTTCTGGGCTTGCTGCTGCTGTTCCTGGTTGTCAGCGGCACAAGGCCCACCGCGGAGAGGTTGGCTGAGACACCTTGGTGGGCCTGGACGGGTGGATTGCTCAGCATCCTTCCACAATGGCGGGCTTGATGCTGGCGCGAAAGCTTGGGTCCGCGGTGTTCACGTCTCTTTCGCTGATAGCCGCATTGAGTGCGTCAGTGTTGCTTGATCACTTGGGCTGGGTGGGCTTTGAGACGCATCCGGCGAACGCGTGGCGGCTGGTGGGTTGCGGGTTGATGATCGGCGGGATCCTGCTGATCGCGAAGTTTTGATCGCGCGGGATTTAGATGCGGTGAAAGGCCTTCAGTATTTCTCTGGTGCTGTATTGCATGGCGATGGGCCGGCCATGCGGGCAGGCCATGGGGTAATCCGTGTTGCCAAGTTCGCGAAGCAGCCATTCCATCTTGGAATGATCCAGGCGGGTGTTAATCTTGATCGCCGCGCGACAGGCCAAAGATGCCGCGATTCCACGGCGGACGTCGTCGAGCGAAGCCTTGCGCAACTCCTGTTCCGCCACTTCCAGAATTTCGTAGATGGCCTGTTCCAGATCGGATGCGGCGATAGCGGCTGGCGCTCCGTTCACCGCGATGGTGCCATGGCCGAAGGGCTCTGTTTCGAAGCCCGCACCGTGAAGTTCGTCCGCGATTCTGGCGTACTCCATTTGCTGCGAAGGGCTCAAGCGTAGCACCAGGGGCATGAGCAGCCGTTGGACCTCGGTATGGCCGGAGGCACGCTGCTTCAGCACCTTCTCAAAGAGAATGCGCTCATGGGCGACGTGCTGATCGATAATCCAGAGCCCGTCGCGTCCGGCGGCGATGATGAAGCTTTCGTGAATCTGCCCGAGCGGGCGAAGGTCTTTCAAACTGCTAAGCGAGTGCGAGGGAGACGTCTCGAGGCCGAACGCGCCGTGCGATTCCGGTACGCGCAGCTTGATGGCGGATGTTACTTCGCGTGCCGGTTCGAAATCGAAGCGTGGGGCGGGACCGGGCTCGGCTTGCAGGCGGAACTCGGGCGTGGGGAGGGCGGAGGGGGGCACCGCTGAATCTTCCACCATCTGCGAAAACTCGGAGTACGGCAACACGGCCGCCGGCTGCGGATGGGGGCTGATGGCGAAGGCTGGGGCCGGGCGCGCTTGCATGAGCTGATCGCGAATCACATCCCGCACGAAATCGTGCACGAAGCTTTGGTGGCGGAAGCGTACCTCCGTCTTCGAAGGGTGAACGTTGACATCCACCTCTTCGGTGTCGCATGTGAGGAACAGGAGAGCGAACGGATAGCAGGCAGGCGGAATCAGGTTGTAGTAGGCGGCGGAGAGCGCGTGCATCAACAGACGGTCGCGGATCAAGCGCCCGTTCACGAAGATGAAAATTGAGTTTCGATTATTCTTTTGAATTTGCGGACGCGAAACGAAACCGGTGAGCGTGAAGTGCCGTGTCTCTTCTTCCGGCACGGGCATGGGACGGGTGCGCGGCGCAAGTTCGATCAGCTCATCCAGCAGATCTTTGCCGAAGACCTGGAAGACGCGTTCTTCGAGCGTTGAGACAGGCGTGACGTAGAGCAGTTCCGCCGCGCCATTGCGCAACTCGAAGGTCTTCTCCGGATTGGCCAGGCTGTAATGGGTGACCAGCGAGGCGATGTGCGCGAGTTCGGTTTGCTCAGAGCGGAGGAACTTTTTGCGCGCGGGCACGTTGAAGAACAAATCGCGCACCGTGATGACGGTGCCGGGCCCGGCTGCCAGTTCGCCCACATTCAGAATCTTGCCGCCCGCGATTTCTACCGAGTTTCCCGTGGTCTCGTCAGCGGACCGCGTCTCAAGCACCAGGCGCGATACGGAGGCAATGGACGGAAGCGCCTCGCCGCGAAAGCCCAGGGTGGCAATAGAAAGCAGGTCTTTGGCGCTCGAAAGTTTGCTGGTGGCGTGCCGTTCGAAGGCCAGCAGCGCGTCGTCCCGCAGCATGCCGCAACCGTTGTCGGTGATCCGGATCAGGCGGCGGCCGCCGTTTTCAATTTCCACGCGAATGCTGGTGGAACCGGCGTCAAGCGAATTTTCGAGCAGCTCTTTTACAACCGACGCGGGGCGTTCCACCACCTCTCCGGCGGCGATCTGGTTCGCCACCGTGTCGCTCAGAACGCGGATTCGGCCCATGGTGCTTAGTTTAGCGGGGCCTGAAATTGTTACGATGAAAGACGGTGACCTCGCCGTTGAATTTTCATCTGGAACATTACGAGGGACCGCTGGACCTGCTTCTGGACCTGATCCGGAAGCAACAGATCGACATTCGCGACATACCGATCTCCACCATCACTGCCCAGTATCTGGAATATCTGGATAAGGCGCGTGAGATGGATATCGATTTGGGGGCGGAGTTTGTCTTCATGGCCGCGACCCTGATCCACATCAAGAGCAGGATGCTGCTGCCTTCCGACCCCGCGTTGCGGAAAGAAGACGACGCCTCGGACGACCCGCGCGCCGAGTTGGTGGAGCGCCTGATTGAACATGAGAAATTCAAGAACGCCGCGCAGATGCTTCAGCAGAAGCGCATGATTGAGGAGAACGTCTGGAGCAACCCGCGGATCAAAAGCTTTGCGGGGGAAGATACCGAGCCGGGCCTGGCGGTAAGTTTGTTCGACCTGGTGAAGGCCTTCGGCGAAGTGCTGGAGCGGGCGAAGGCGCGGCCGGTTTACGAGATTGAGGCCGAAGAGGTAACAGTGAGCGACATGCTGGCGCATGTGCGCAATCTGCTGGAGCACACGCGCAAGGATAAGCCGTTGTTTATTCTTCGCGTGATGGAGCTGCAG
>JBBROT010000470.1:0-3067 GCA_038229155.1 Bryobacterales bacterium
AACATCTGCCCGCAGACACTCAGGCGGTTTCTTGACACGGCGGAGCGCACTGCGCGCGCGGCCGGCGCGGACCTGCGCCATCACCTGCGCCAGGGCCTCGCGTTCGATCAGCAACGCGATTTCGACCTGGTCACCGCGGCCGATCGCGCCAGTGAAAAGTTGGTTGTCGATCGCCTGACTTCCCATTTTCCGGAACACGGCATTATCGCCGAAGAAGGCGGTGGGCATTCTTCCCCTTCGGAATACAAGTGGTATGTGGACCCGCTGGACGGCACCACCAACTTCGCGCATGGGTACCCCATGTTCAACGTGACGCTAGCGCTGCAGAAAGGCGAGGAGATGATTGCGGGCGTTGTCTATGACCCGCTGCGCGATGAGATGTTCCGCGCGGGTCTCGGTTCAGGCGCTTATTTAAACGATGCGCGAATCAATGTCTCCGGCGCGCGCCGCTTGCGGGACTCTCTGGTCTCTACCGGCTTCCCGAGCCACAACCGGGAAAACAATTTCAACATTCACTTTTATCACCAGATGGCCATGTCCACGCATGGCGTCCGGCGCGGGGGAAGCGCCGCTATCGATCTGGCGTATGTCGCCTGCGGGCGTTTGGATGCGTTTTGGGAATTCGGTCTGAAGCCTTGGGACCTGGCGGCAGGTGCTCTGATTGTCACCGAAGCCGGCGGCACGGCCAGCACCATGAAGGGCGAGCCGCACAAGATTGGCGACCCGCATTTGGTCTGCACCAACGGCCATGTGCATGCCGAAACGTTGCAACAATTTTCGGAAATATTCCGTGGGGAAATGCGGCACCCCATGCCCCCTGTTCAGGCTTAAGTGAATTTGTACTCGCCCGGTACGGGACGCGGCGGGATGCTCAGCGGCAAATCATAGCCGAACTGCTTCGGCTGCAAATCCTGCTTCGAATTCATCATCATGTCCCAGGTGATTTCAAGTCCCGAATAAGCGGCTTCGCGGCCCATCACGCAGGTCATGGTGCTTTCGGCAACCTTCATGGCGTGGTTGATATGGGGGCCTTCGCCGCGAATGCTGGCGATGAACGCCATGTGCTCCCGCACATACGGGTTCTCACGCGGATCTTTAAAAGCCGTGCGCACATCCTGGCCGGTGCCCGAACCCATATCATGGCAATTCGATTTGCCCTTAGTGCCCACCACGCTTTCGCTTACATCCTGATATGAGCCCTTCGGAAACTGGCGGCAATTACTGGTCAGCGTCACGCCGTTCGCGTAAGTGAATTCGCAATTGAAGTGATCGAAAATATTGCCGTAGAATTCCGGCTCCAGCGGGCGCCAGGAAGCGCCACCGCTGCCGATCACCTTCACCGGATGCGAATCCATCACCCAATTCATCACGTCGAGATTGTGAAGGTGCTGCTCCACAATTTGATCGCCGCAGAGCCACACGTAGGAATACCACTGGCGGTGCTGCCAGGTCATTTCTCCCCATTGCGGCTTCCTGTCTTCCGGCGTCTTGATGGGGAAAACGGGAGAGCCGATCCAGTGCGCGCTCATTGCCGCTACATCGCCGATGGCACCGTTATGAATCTTGTCCACTGTAGCCATGTAGTCGCGCGCGAAGCGCCGTTGCGCGCCTGAAACCACGGTCAGGCCTTTTTGTTCCGACAGCTTGGCAGCCGCCATAAAACGCTTCACGCCCATGGCATCAGTGCCGAAGGGCTTCTCGCAGAAAATGTTCTTGCCCGCGTTCACGGCGGCCTCGAAATGTTCCGGACGATAGCCAGGCGGCGTCGCGAGCATGACAATATCCACGTCGGAGGCGATCAGTTTCTTGAAGGCATCGAAGCCGGTGTGCCGCATTTCCGGCGATACCTTTATGCGGTCTTTCCACTTTTCGTAACCGGGCTTCGACGCATAGCCCCGCAGCGACCCTTCCAGCTTGTCTTCGAACAGGTCCGCCACCGCCACCAGATCCACGTTCTCGGTGCCGGTCATCATGTCCACCACCGCTTGGCTGCCGCGTTGTCCGCAGCCCACTAATCCGGCCTTCAAACGTTCCTTGCCAGCTCCTCGGACCAACTGAGGCTTGATAATCATAAAGGTGGACGCGGCCAGTGGGGCCGCCCCCTGCAGAAAGTTTCGACGGGAAGAATTGGGCATGAGATTGGCAGTATATAACAGCGGCGTCCTAGCCGAAGCACGGGGAATTGCGGTGGTTCTTGCGATGGTGCTGGGCGCTTGCTCGAAGGCTCCGGCCCCTTCCTCGGCAGCGCCCCACAACGCAACTTCAGACCCGTGGTATCGCACCGCCACGGAAGAATTAATCCACCTGAGCCGCGGCGCAAGCGACGCTTACGCGCAAGGCAATTCCGATAAAGCATCCGCACTGATCGAGCAGGGCGAACCGGTGGCCAGCCGCTTGCTCGCGGTTCCGAAACCCACACTGCAAGCCGCGCGGGCAGCTTCAGATCTGGATGAACTTTATGGAAAAATGCTTTTCAAGAACCGCCACTATGGCTGGGCCCGGCTTCAGTTTCAAAAGAACCTGGCGCGGTGGAAACACTGGCAGCCGCAAACGCCAGATACAGCCGCGCGATGGCGTGCGGCACAGACCGCGATTGACGATTGCGATAAAAAACTGGAAGCGCCCGTCTTATAGAAAACTTCTCGAAAACTTCAGCGCACGAATTCTTTCTTGACCGTTCCCATGCGCTCCGCCACTTCCATCAGAACCGGATAAAACTGCACGAACGTATTTTCGACAGCCGTGTTCTTGCTGTGGCATGAGTAACAACTGGCCGTCGTAGCAAGCAGCTTCCCGCTCCCCTTCGGCTTCCCCTTCACCGTCGGGAAATCGTAGAACTTCCACTCGCCATGTTCATCTTTCACCTCAGCTTCCAGGCCCGTCAGCCCTGTCTGAAAATGCCCGTCCTTATTGATCGACGCATGGCTTTCACTGCTCCGAATGTCCAGCAGAAACTCGGTTCCATTCGGCCACTTTCCCGTTTTTAAGAACTCGCGATAGGAACCCGGGTTCACGAACACGTTATCGAAGAGCGGACCGCCCTCGCGTGCCCTGGCCGCTGCTGGAC
>JBBROT010000471.1:0-3054 GCA_038229155.1 Bryobacterales bacterium
AGCGGCGGCAGGGGCGGTTGAGTCCGGCGGAAAGTGAACGGACGGAGCGGTTGGCTCGTGTGGTGGCGACGGCGGAATATATGCTGGAAGACAACGCGGTGGCACGGCAGTTTCTGACCAGTCCGCATTGGAAATTCAGCGGCAAGAGTCCTATTGAGGCAGCGCTGACGGAACTGGGGGCGCGACACGTGGAAGAACTTTTATTCGGGATCGCTTTCGGGCTGCCTGTATAAGTGCTCCGGCTTTACCGGATTACCAGCACGCGGTTCCCGGTAATGGATGGCATGGGCGCGTCGATGATGGGCGGCCGGTGGAATTCGCTGGGCGTGGGACCGATTTACACGGCGGAGAATTACTCTGGCGCGTTTCTGGAGCTTGTGGTGAAACTGGGGAGCGTGGCGGTTGGCCCGGTGTATCACTATTGTGAAATCACGGTGCCGGATGAAGTGGCGGTGGAAGATTCGCACTTCCCGCTGGCGGGGTTGGATCGCGAATCGGCCACGCGGCGGTACGGCAATTCCTGGTGGAAAGAGTTACGCACGGCTGTGCTGCGCGTGCCTTCGGCTGTCACGCGGGTGGAAAGCAATTTTCTATTGAACCCCCGGCACCCGCAATTCGGTTTGCTTCAGGTAAGCGGCCCGATGCCAGTGTGGGTGGACCCGCGGCTTATTTCGGCGGCTCAGGGGTGGAAAGCAAGCGGTCGATGAAGACTTGCGTGGCGCGGTTCAAAATTTTGCGGCGGCGGTAAATGATGCCGATGGGGCGCAACAGCGGAACCGCGAGGGGGATGGCGACCAAGCGATTTTGGGCCACTTCCGCGCTTACTGTGCACTGCGGAAGAATAGATAGTTCGCGGCTCACCATGAGGAACGCTTTCAGGCTCTGGATGTTATCCACCTGGAGGGAAATATTGACAGTTGCGCCATGTTCGCGCAGGTAGCGATCGATATGGCGGCGGATGGAGAGATCTTCATCGAAGGCAATGAACGATTGCCCGTCCAGATGCGAGGCTGCGAGCGAACGGTTCGCGCTGAGCGAGTGACCGGGCGGGAGCACGACGGCCATGGGCTCTTCGCGCCAAGGTAAAACAGTCAGTTCCCTGCCCGCTTCGGGATAACTGACCAGGCCGAGATCGACGCGATCTTCGAGAACCGCGCTATAGACGGCATCAGGGCGGCCCAATTCGAGTTGCAACTCGATTCGGGGAAACCGTTTGCGGAGATCTTCGCGATGCCACGGCATTTCCGAAAGGCCGACTGAATAGATAGATGCGATGCGCACTTTGCCTTCGGTATCCGAATGCAGGCTGTCGAGCGCCGCCGTGAACTCTTCTTCGCGCCGCAGAATCTGGCGGCACAATTCGGAATAGAGCTTGCCGGCGGGCGTGGGTTGCAGGGGGCGCGTGGTGCGATCGAGAAGCTGAACTTTCAGACGCCGCTCCATCTCCTGAATCTGTTGGCTGGCGGCGGATTGACTGATGCCGTTAGCCTGGGCGGCCCTGCTGACGCTGCGCTGTTGAACGATGTCGCGAAAAAGCTTTGCATCCGGAAACATGAGCAAGAGCCAGCCTAACATAAGCAGAGCTAATAATTCACAAGAAACGCCATCTACTTTTCTAATTCTGTGTGCTAATCTTGCACTCACCACACGAGTACGAGCCATGAGCAAAACACGAAACGAATCCGGACTGCCATGCGCGCAGGGCCTGTACGATCCGCGGCATGAGCACGATGCCTGCGGGATTGGCTTCGTCGCAAACCTGAAAGGCCAGAAATCGCACGACATCATTTTGAAGGGCATTCAGATTCTGGTGAATCTGACGCATCGGGGCGCGTGCGGGTGCGATCCGGATACGGGCGATGGCGCGGGTGTGCTGATTCAAATTCCGCACGAATTTTTTGCCCGCGAAACGCAGCGTTTGGGATACACGCTTCCGGCTCCGGGCGAATATGGCGCGGGCATGGTGTTCTTTCCGGTGGAGCGGCAGCAGCGGCTTCAGTGCGAAGGCGTGATTGAGCGCGTGATTCAGGAAGAAGGGCTCAAGTTTCTGGGCTGGCGCGACATTCGTACCGACCCGACGGCCATCGGGCGCGAAGCACGCAAGAGCCAGCCTTATATTCAGCAGTTATTCGTGGGCCGCGCGCCGGGCATGGATCAGGATGCGCTGGAACGCAGGCTTTATGTGGTCCGCAAGCGGGTAGAAGCGGCGGTGCTCAAACTGGATCTGGACGATCCGGATTACTTTTATATTCCGTCGCTGTCTTCACGAACCATCATCTATAAAGGGTTGCTGCTGGCACCGCAGATCGCGAATTTTTATAGCGATCTGGCGGACCCGGACGTGACCAGCGCGCTGTGTCTGGTGCATCAGCGATTTTCCACCAACACGTTTCCCGCGTGGCGACTGGCTCACCCGTACCGCTACATTGCGCACAACGGCGAGATCAATACGGTGCGAGGCAACGCGGCCTGGATGCACGCGCGGCAATCGATTTTGCAATCGCCCTATTTCGAGGACATGAACAAGCTGTTCCCGATTATTCAGGCCTCGGGCAGCGATTCGGCGACGTTCGACAACGTGCTGGAGCTTCTGGTGCAATCCGGCCGGAGCCTGCCGCATGCGATGGCGATGCTCATTCCGGAAGCGTGGGCGTCGAACGAGCAGATGCACCCGGCGAAGCGCGCGTTCTATGAATACCACTGTTCGTTGATGGAGCCCTGGGATGGCCCGGCGGCGGTGGCGTTTACGGATGGCCGTGTGATTGGAGCGACGCTCGATAGAAATGGCTTGCGCCCCGCGCGTTATCTGGTGACGAAGGACGGCATGGTGGTAGTGGCATCCGAAACCGGAGTGCTGCCGGTGAAGCCCGAAGACATTGTGGAGAAGGGCCGTTTGCAGCCGGGCAAGATGTTCCTGGTGGACACGGTGGAAGGCCGCATCGTTTCGGACACCGAAATCAAAGAGAAGCTGTATTCGCGGCAGCCTTACGCGGAGTGGATCGCCAAGCACCAGATCAAGGTGAGCAGCCTGCCCGAGCCAAGGCGCGTACATCC
>JBBROT010000472.1:0-3053 GCA_038229155.1 Bryobacterales bacterium
CTTCAAACTGACCCAACCAACCAGGTAGCGCTCGATTCGCAGGTCCGAACGTTAGTCTGGCCGAACGGGGCGGACTTCGACCCCGCAACACTTCACGACTGGCCACGATTCGAAGCAGCCTTTGGCGAAGCGGCCCGTACCTGGAATTCTGTGCCGGTCTGATTCGCTGCCGGGCGGAGCGCTCGAATGAGATAGACTGTTCCGCGTATGATTACCCGCAGAACTTTTCACCAAACAGCGCTGGGCGCGCTGGCTTCTTCGCCTCTTCTGGCCAAACCGAATTCCGTTGTGGATGGCGTGCAGATAGGCGCGCAGTCTTATAGCTTTCGCGACCGTCCCCTGGACGACGCCATCAAGGCCATGGCCGAAGTGGGTCTGAGCGAGTGCGAACTCTGGCAAGGGCATGTGGAGCCCAAGCTGAAAGGGCCGGAACTGACCGAATGGCGCAAGACCGTTTCACTCGATACGTTCAAGACCGTGAGGAAGAAGTTCGACGATGCCGGCATCACGCTATACGCCTACAACTACAGCTTAAGAGACAGCGCCAGCGACGAAGAGTTCGAGCGTGGCTTTGAAATGGTGAAGGCCATGGGCGTGAGCCGAATTACAGCCAGTTCCACGGTGACGGCGGCCGCGCGTTATGACAAGTTCGCGCCGAAATACAAAGTGTATTGCGGTATGCACAACCATTCGAACATGAAGGACAACGAGTACAACACGCCCGAAAGTTTCGCGAAAGCAATGGCGGGCCGCTCCAAGTACATCATGATCAATCTGGATATCGGCCACTTCACCGCGGCCGGTTTCAATCCGGTCGATTACCTGCAGAAACACCACGACCGCATCGTGACGCTGCACATTAAAGACCGCAAGAAGGACCAGGGCGAGAACGTGGTGTTCGGTGAAGGCGATACAGCCATAAAGCCTGTGCTGCAACTTCTCAAGAAGAACAAATGGAAGATTCCCGCCAACATTGAATACGAGTACAAGGGCGACGACGCGGTGGCCGAAGTGAAAAAGTGCTACGAATACTGCCGGTCGGCCCTGTCCGCGTAATCCAAGCGCATAGTAAAATTACATACATATGGCGATCAGCGCGGAACTGCTTGAAATTCTGGTGTGCCCAGCGTGCCGCGCGAACGTGGAACTGAAGCCCGACGGCAGCGGTTTGAAATGCGTGGAGTGCCGCCGCGTATATCCCATCCGGGATGAAATCCCGGTGATGCTGATCGACGAAGCTCAGGTCGAATGATGCCGGTGTTGGACGAAGTGCCCGCGGGGGCGCGCGTCGCAATCATCCGGCTACGCTCTTTGGGCGATTGCGTTCTGGCGACGCCCGCCATTCGTTTGCTAAAAGCCGCGCGCCCGGATCTGCGGCTGGGCGTTGTGGTGGATTCCGCATGGACCTCTATTTATGAAGAGAATGCCGATGTCGCAGAGATTTTGCGGGCTTCGGTGCGGACGATTCGGGCGTGGGCTCCGCGGCTGGTTTTGAATCTGCATGGCGGCACGACGAGTGCGCGGTTGACTGCGCTTTCCGGTGCGCGTTGGCGTGCGGGCTTCGCTCATTTCCGGCACCAGTTTATTTACAATTTTCGAATTCTGCGGGCGCAGGAAATTTTGGGTGTCGAACGAAAGGTGCATACGGCGGAACATGCTGCATCGGCCATGTTTGCCCTGGGAGTTCCGCCGCGAGAGATACCACGCGCGTGCGTCTTCGCGACAACTCTGCCTGCGCGAAAAGCATACGCGGTGATCCACCCTATGGCATCGGAACCGGGCAAGACTTGGGCCGCCGCCAACTTCATAGCTGTTGCTCATTTCCTACGTGAGGAAGCCGGGTTGGAGCCCGTCTTCCTGGGGGCACCGGACGAGGATCTTGCGGCCTTTCAGAGCTTCCGCGTGGCGCAGGGACAAAGCTTGCGTGAAACAAAATCGCTGATTGCGGGTGCATCTTTTTTCATCGGTAACGATTCCGGCCCCGCGCATCTGGCCGCCGCGTTCGGCATTCCCTGCACCGTGCTGTTCGGGCCTTCCGACCCAGAAATTTGGGGTCCCTGGCGCACGCCGTCCCACGTGTTGCAAGCACGTCCCATCGCCGATATCACCACGGCACAAGCCATCCAGTCGGTAGCTGAATTGGCGGCTATCGGGAGCCGCGTATGAGGGATTGGTTCCGGCTGCTGGGCTATGCGAAGCGCTACTCCGCGCTGCTGGCCGCATCGGTAGTGCTGATGATCATCGTGGGCCTTTCGCAAGGTGCCATCGCGCTGCTCATTCGCCCGGTGATCGATCTGGTATTGCAGCCAACGGTGCCGAATCAGCCTGTGCTGCTGGCCACCGTGCCGCTCATCGACCACAAGATTTATCTGCAACAGATTGTGCCCTCCGGCATACACAACATCCTCACCATGGTGGCCTTCGCCATCGTGATGGTGTTCCTCACCAAAGGCGTCGCTGACTACATCGCGAATTATCTGATCAGCAGAGCTGGATTATCCGCCGTCACCGATCTGCGCAACGCCGTGTTCGGTAAAGTGCTGGGCCATGGCGCGGCCTTCTTCGAAAGCAATTCCACGGGACGCGTGATGTCCAGCGTGATGAACGACATCGAGAAGATTCAGGTAGCCACTTCCAGCATGCTGGTGGATTTGCTGCGTCAGATTTTCGTGGGCCTGGGGCTGCTCTTCGTGGTGATGCAGACGAACTGGCGCCTGGCTCTGGTGGCGCTGACCGTGCTGCCGGTGGTGCTGATTCCCACTGCCCGGATCGGCCGCCGCATTCGGCGAACCAGCCGCAACACGCAAGAGCATACGGCGGAGATGTCGCAGATCCTGCAAGAGACCATTTCCGGTCACACCGTGGTTCATGCCTTCGGTGCTGAAGCCTATGAGATGAATCGCTTCCGGGCCGCCGCGCGCCGGCTGCGCAACACCAACCTGCGCTACGTACTGCAACAGGCCATGGCTTCGCCGCTGATTGAAATTTGCGGCGCGCTGACTATCGTCGGCTTGATCGCGCTGGCCCGCAATGAAATTAAAACGGGTGACCTC
>JBBROT010000473.1:0-3049 GCA_038229155.1 Bryobacterales bacterium
ACCGCGGTCATCGCCGGCATTACCGACGCGCTCACGAAGACCTACCAACTGGACCCCTCGGGATTGGGCTTCACCGTGGCCGCCGCTCTGGTGGGCACCATCGTCGGCGCAATGCTGGCCGGTTTTCCCGGTGAACGCTTCGGGCGGCGCGATAGTCTTCGCGGCATGGCTATCCTTTACGTGATCTCAGCCTTGGGTTGCGCGTTCGCCTGGGATTGGAATTCGCTCGTGATCTTCCGTTTTATCGGCGGCCTGGGCATCGGCGGTTCGTCGGTGCTGGGCCCCATGTACATCGCCGAAATGGCTCCCGCAAAGTGGCGCGGCCGCCTGGTTGGATTTTTTCAATTCAACGTGGTGGCGGGCATCCTTCTCGCCTATCTATCGAACTACATCATCGGCACCCTCGGCTTCGGCGAGGCTGAATGGCGATGGAAGCTGGGCGTTTCAGCCGTGCCCGCCGCGCTCTTCTTTCTGATGCTGTTCGCCATTCCCCGCAGCCCGCGCTGGCTTGTCTCGAAAGGAAGGACCGATGAAGCGCGCATCGTGCTGCGGCAAAGCGGCGCGGATGACGTTGAAGAAGAATTGCGGGAGATGAATGCCAGCATCGGTCAAGACCGGTCGCACGGTTCGCAACAGCTTTTCACGCGCCAGTACCGTTTGCCGATTTTCCTTGCCATCACCATCGGCATGTTCAACCAGCTTTCCGGCATCAACGCCATCCTGTATTACCTGAATGATATTTTCGCCAAAGCCGGATTCACGAAGGTCTCCTCCGACCTGCAATCGGTCGCCATCGGTGCCACGAACCTGCTGTTCACGTTGATCGGCATGTCGATCATCGATAAGGCCGGGCGGCGCAAGCTCCTGATTACAGGCTCCGTCGGCACCGCCATTTGCCTGGGCGGAGTTGCGGCCGTGTTTGCCTCGGGCTCGCATGAAAATCTTCTGGTCTGGCTCTTGATTGGCTTTATTGCCTGTTTTGCTTTCTCGCAAGGAGCGGTGATCTGGGTCTATATCAGTGAAGTTTTCCCGAATCGCGTGCGCGCCAAAGGCCTGAGTTTAGGCAGCTTCACGCACTGGGTGATGAATGCGCTCATCTCCTGGAGTTTCCCCATTCTGGCCGCAAAATCGAAATCCATCCCCTTCGTGTTCTTCTCCGCCATGATGGTGCTGCAACTGATCATCGTGCTCACCACTTATCCGGAAACGAAGGGAGTTTCGCTCGAACAGATCCAAAAGAAACTGGCGATCGCATGAGCTTCCTGACTCTGTTGCTGCTGCTCTTCGCCGTGGACGCCGGCTACGATCAGCCGTTCCGCCCGCAGTTCCATTTCTCGCCCAAGCAGAACTGGACGAATGACCCGAATGGCCTGGTTTATTTTGAAGGCGAATACCACCTGTTCTTCCAATACAATCCTTTCGGCGATCGCTGGGGCCATATGAGTTGGGGACATGCCGTCAGCAAGGACTTGGTTCATTGGCGCGAACTCCCGGTGGCGCTGCCCGAGGAAAACGGAGTGATGATTTTCACTGGCGGCACCGTGGTCGATACCAAAAACACCAGCGGGTTTTGCTTGGGACAGAAGCCCTGTATGGTTGCGGTGTATACCGGGCACACGCCGAAGAACGGAACGAAGCCCGCGCTGCAAACACAGAATCTGGCTTATAGCAATGATCGGGGCCGCACGTGGACCAAGTTCGCGGGCAATCCCGTACTGAATCTGAACATGTCCGATTTCCGCGATCCCGATGTCTTCTGGTCGGAATCGGGCCGCCGCTGGGTGATGGCCGTCTCGCTTCCCGACGATCATAAGATTCGCTTCTATGGCTCGCCCGATCTGAAGCAGTGGGAGGCTCTGAGCGATTTCGGTCCGCAAGGCACCACAGCCGGACAGTGGGAGTGTCCGAATGTGTTTGAGGTGCCGGTGGATGGCAACCCGAAGAACACGCGCTGGGTATTAAAAGTGGGTCTGAATCCGGGAGGCGTGCAAGGCGGATCGGGCGAACAGTATTTCGTTGGCCGCTTCGATGGCACCAGGTTCGTGAATGACAATCCCGCTGGTCTTTCGTTGTGGAGCGATTACGGCAAAGATTGTTACTGCGCTCTGACTTTTAACAATCAGCCGCCTTCGCAGCAGCCCGTCATGATGGGCTGGATGAATAACTGGCAGTATGCCAATGAGGTGCCCACCAAACCGTGGCGGGGTCAGATGACGGTGCCGCGCGAACTGGCGTTGAAGACTTATGCGGATGGCATCAGGCTCACGCAACAACCCGGCAAAGCGCTCACAAGTTTGCGCGAGAAAAGCCCCAGCCAGAACGCGGCTGGCTTGACTAGCCGCACATTTGAAGTCTCGGCTGAACTGCCCATCCCCGCCAGTGGTGAAGCGGGTTGGAAGCTGAAAGCGAAAGACGGCTCTTACACGGTCATCGGGTACAATGCTGATCGCCATGAAGCGTTCGTGGATCGGACCCATTCCGGACTTGCGGGCTTCAGCAAGAATTTCCCCGCCAGAACCGCCGCGCCTTTGCCTGTGAACGGTTCCAGAATGGAAGTGCGGATTCTTGTAGACCGCAGTTCTATCGAGGCGTTTTTCGATACAGGCCGGGTCGCCATCACCAATCTGGTGTTCCCCGAAGCTGCTCCCGCGAGTCTGGAATATTTTTCCTCAGCGGCGGAGCACGCCCCACCTCGAAGCACCATTTGGGCTCTGAAATCCATATGGCCGTGAGGGGTGTATTCACTCTTCTTTTTGCTTTTCCAGCGCTGGCACAAGCCACTGCTTCTTTCCCGCTGGTGGATAGCCCTTATGCCATCGTGCAGCGCGCGCAACCGCACCTGCCGTTCACCGTGGCCGCCGAACGGGGAGCCATTTTCGGGCAGCAGGACGGCACTTTCGAGGCATGGAAGTTCCCCACGAAAATTGCCGGTCACTTCCACTTGCAGGCCGAACTTTCGGGCTATCCGATCCTGATCGATCTCCAGGATTACGCCGCCACAATTGAGGTCCACCCCGGTCGCACCACCATCACGTATTCGCACGCCGCC
>JBBROT010000474.1:0-3049 GCA_038229155.1 Bryobacterales bacterium
CGTGCGATCCGTCAGGCGCTGGTTGGTTGTGGCTTTGGCGATGCCGAAGTCGATGACGACCGGGAGGGCGGTTGCTGAGACGGTGGTGGTGACGAGAATATTGGAAGGTTTCAGGTCGCGGTGAATGATGCCTTTTTGGTGCGCATGTTGAATCGCCTGGCAGATTTGGACGAAGAGCGCCAGTCGATCTTCCGTGGCGAGGGAATGCTGGTCGCAGTAGTCGGTTATCTTCACGCCGCGGACCAACTCCATTACGAAATACGGGCGGCCCGAGTCCGTAGCGCCCGCGTCGAAGACCTTGGCGATGCTCGCGTGGTCCATGAGTGCCAACGCTTGCCGCTCGGCCTCGAACCGCGCGATGACGCTCCGGGTATCCATGCCGGGCTTTATCACCTTGAGCGCCACCTTCCGCCGGATGGGCTCTTCCTGTTCAGCCATGTAGACGATACCGCAGCCGCCCTCACCAATTTGCTGCAGGAGTTTGTAACGGCCGATACGATCTCCTGGCTTTTCGCCACCGGTGAACGCACTCTGCCGGGCGTAGCCCGCCCCGGTGGGTGGCTCTTCCAGGAAGCTGCCAGCGGTGTCGTGTAGGCCGAGAAGCTTTTCGACCTTCTGGCGTAGGACGAGGTCGCCGGCGCAGGCGCGATCGAGGTACGCAGCGCGTTCGGCGCCCCTCAGTTGGAGCGCCTCGCCGAACAGGACCACCTCGGGCCTGGGGCTGTCATTCATGGCGATGTTAGTCGCTGCGCGCGGTTTTCATGCATCAAAGCGAGAAAATGCGTGGAATAGGCCAACTAAAAGTTTGGAAAAATCTGATTCCGTTTCCGAGTTACTCCTTCTTCAGACGCCAGCGTAAACTAGCCGCGTGAAGGTGTTTCCGTCGATCACAAACCCGCCCCATTTGCCATCGAAACCGGCAGTTGGCTTCGCGGCGATTACTTCGTCGAGCGGCTTTCCCTCCTTCTTCAAGGTGGCGACCTTCTCGCGCACAGCGACCAGCATGTCGCGGAACGTGGTCAGTTCGGGCTTTCCCCCCACGGGTCCATGCCCTGGAATGACGATGGTTGTGGCACTGGCCCGGCGGACGTTTTCTTCCGCTGCCCGGATGGAACCGTCGATGCTTCCACCGGTGCTGTAGTCAATGAAGGGGTAGTAGCCATTCCACCAGGTATCGGCAACATGGATGATGTCTGCGTCGCCGAAGTCAATTGAGATGTCCGAGTCGGTGTGGGCCGGCGCGTAACGCTTGAGAGAGATCTGCGTGCCGTTAAGGTGAAGCTTATGTTGGTCCACGAAGACTTTCGTTGGTAAAGCACCAGCCGGTGAAGCGGGGAAGGTGAATTGCCAGCCTTCCACCCGAGTATCAACGGAGAGACGCCTGCGGGTATTTTCGTGAGCCACTATTTCCGCACCTTCCGCATGCAGCCATTCATTTCCATCGGTATGGTCGAAATGCCAATGGCTGTTGATCAGGTGCGTGATCGGGTCGGCGCTCAGCTGGGCGAGCGCTTCCATAATTCCGGGGCGAGTGGCGGTAATCCCGGCATCGACCAAAACTTTACCGTCTTTGCCGGTCAGAATAGCGATGTTTCCGCCGGATCCTTCGAGAACGCTGATGTTTCCTCGCAACCGCGTAACCGAGATTTTAGCAGTAACCGCGGCTGCGCGAATGGTCAGGACGGGGCTGACGGTGCCGGAGAAAAGGCGGCGGGGCTGGAAGGCCAGCGCCGCGGCGGCTACACTGGTGACAGAGAGGAAGCGTCGACGTGATATGCCAATTTGGTTCATGGGTGATTCAAGGTTAATGGTAATTTCAATTTATAGGCCTGAATTGCTCAGCCCGGGATGTTCGGCCGGCCGAGGTTTCGCAGCATCCCAGCGAAACTTTCGGTCTACTTCCTTGATCGGGAGGTCATTGATGCAGGCGAACCGGTGGTGCATGAGGCCGTTGCCATCGAAGTCCCAATTTTCGTTACCGTAAGAACGGTACCAGTTGCCAGAGTCATCGCGCCACTCGTAAGCGAAGCGCACGGCGATGCGGCTACCCTCGAAAGCCCAGAGCTCTTTTATCAGACGATAGTCCAGCTCTTTGGCCCATTTACGCCGAAGAAAGGCAATGATCGCCGGGCGGCCGGTAACAAACTCGCTCCGGTTACGCCATGTGCTATCCGGCGTGTAGGCGAGGGCAACCCTTTCGGGATCCCGAGTGTTCCATCCGTTTTCGGCGATGCGCACTTTCTCCAGGGCAGTGTCGCGTGTAAATGGCGGAAACGGAGGACGTGCGATGATCTCTGTGGGATTATGCATAACGAGCAGTTTTTTAAGCTTTGATAAACGACAGCAAATCTTCGTTCACCTCTTGCTTATGAGTGGTGCAGAGGCCGTGCGGGGCGCCTTTGTAGATCTTAAGTTGCGCGCCCTTGACGATTTTTGAGGACTGCAGCGCGGCGCTACCTATGGGCACAATCTGGTCGTCATCGCCGTGAATGATCAATGTTGGAATGTCGAAGCGCTTCAGGTCTTCCGTGGTGTCCGATTCGGAGAATGCCTTGATGCAAAAATAGCTCGCCGGAATTCCAGCCATAGAGGACTGGAGCCAGAAAGAATTGCGCACACCCTCGGACACCTTCGCCCCGGGACGATTGTAGCCGTAGAAAGGCAAACTGAGCTCCTTCCAGAACTGCGAACGATCCTTGAGCACCGCCGTGCGAATTTCGTTGAACACCTCAAGCGGCAATCCACCAGGATTGGCCGAAGTCTTCAGCATGAGCGGGGGGATCGCGCCGATCAGGACCGCTTTCGCGAGGCGTTTCGTGCCGTGGCGCCCGATGTAGCGTGCCACCTCACCACCACCCGTCGAGTGGCCGACGAGGACTGCGTTCCGCAAGTCGAGCTTTTCGATCAGTTCCGAAAGGTCATCGGCGTAAGTATCCAGGTCATTCCCTTGCCATGGCTGGCTGGAACGGCCGTGCCCACGACGGTCGTGCGCAATACAGCGGTAGCCATTTTGCACCAGGAAGAACATTTGATCTTCGAATGCGTCGGC
>JBBROT010000475.1:0-3043 GCA_038229155.1 Bryobacterales bacterium
CTTCGGTGGTGGTATTGCGGGCAATCGGTTTCACTATTCGGCGGGCGCGGGGCACCAGGATGTGACGAATGGCGTGGGCGGCTTCGGGCGTTACAGGAACACGACGGGCAATGGGTTGGTGGATTACAGTGTGCGGCCCGGCCTGGTGTTGAGCGGCCGCTTGCTTGCGACCGATGTGTATGGGCAGTTGTACCAGTTTGCCAGCGCGGTGCCCGCTGCGGGTTTGCCCGCGACGGGATACGTTGCGGCGGTTGCGCCCGATGCTTCGCAGATTCGCTTGGCCGAAGAGGGGTTGCCTTATAGCCGTGCGGGCGCGACGTTCATTCCGCCTTTGGGAGACCCGGATTATTACCGCACGGCTCGCTTCCTTTCGGCGCTTTTTGCGCTGCAGCAGCAGGTGAGCGCGCCATTCTCTTATCGCCTGAGTTACCAGGCGATGCTTTCTGATAGGAACGTTGTGAACGGGCCGGTGGGCGTGGGTTTTCAGCCTGCATTTCGCAATTCGAATCAGTTCAACGGGCGCATCGACACGCTGCGAGCCCAAGGGAATTACGTCGCGGGGAGTCACCAACTCTTGTCGGCGGGATATGAGTTCGAGCGAGAATATTTCGACTCGCCTTCCTACGATGAAAATCCGGATCCGGCGAAGCGGATTTATTCGCGCACGCGCGTTTCGGAAGGCAGCCATACAGTGGATGCACAGGACCAGATCAGGCTGCTGCGTGACAGGCTGCAAATTTCGCTTTCGGGCCGTGTGCAACATTTTAGATTGAATGAACCCATTTTTTCAGGTACGATGCCGGCGTATAACGGAACATCGGCGGTTCGTCCGCCGAACGCTTATACGGGGGATGCATCGGTTGCGTATTTTGTGCGTTCTTCGGGAACTAAAGTTCGCTCGCATCTGGGCAACGGTTATCGCAAAGCGTCTCTGTATGAACTGTTCGGGACGTCATTTTTCGGAGGGGCATTCACTGCTTATGGAGACCCCCGGCTGAAGCCGGAGCGGTCCGTGGCGATCGATGCGGGGTTCGATCAGTACTTCGCGGGGGAACGGTTGCGGGTGAGTGGAACCTATTTCTATACGCGGCTGCAGCAGGTGATTGTGTTCGATTTAAGCGGATTGGTGAACGAGGCTACCGATCCATTCAAGAGGTCGTTGGGGTATCGCAATTCGGGCGGGGCGCAGGCGCGGGGAGTGGAACTTTCGGCGGAGATCAAGCCGCTTCGTTCCACTCGGGTGAAGACGTCGTACACCTATACGAATGCCCGCGACAGGCTGGCGCAGTTTGTGGACGGTACGCTGCAAACGCCGCGCATCACGCCGCACAGTTTCGGTTTGGTGGTGCTTCAGCAGTTGGGAAAGCATGTGGATGCTTCGTTCGAGCTAGTGGCGGCGAGTGACTTTCTGTATCAGTTGAGCCGGCGGACGTTCGTGTTTCCCGGCGCAAGGCAGGCTGTGTTGGCTGCCGGATATACGCGGCCTGTGACAGAGCGCATCTCGATGCGGGTGTATGGGCGGGTGAACAACCTGCTCGATCAGGCGTATTACGAAGACGGGTTCCGCACGCCGAACCGTTGGGCTGTGGGGGGCGTAGTGTTTACCTTCTGATGCCGATGCATCACGAGGCCGGCGGCAAGCTTCGGGAAGAAATCCGTGCTCTTGGGCGGGAGCAGGATGCCGCGGCGCGCGTCGTGTTCAATTTGGGAGAGCGAGAGAGAAGGGAAGAGAAGGGCCATTGGCACGCGGCCGGATTGCACCGCGGCGATGGCGGCTTCGGCGCTTCGCACGCGCTCTGTCATGATGTCGCCGGTCAGGATGCCATGCGGCAGCGTCAGGTCGAAGCCGCTAAAGATGGGGCCGCGGGTGACTGCGACACAACGGTTGCCTCCGCGCGCAAGATACTCTTCAAAGCGTTCGAGAGATCGTGTTGCGGGCAGAGCCGGCATGCGCGCGCCGACGATGAGGCGATGCACAGGCAAAGTTTTCAGAGCGTTCGAGCGGATCTGAATTGTCGCAAGGTTCCATCCCGCCGCGAAACGATGATGCCCGTCCGCAAGGAAGAGGTCCTTGCCATCGAGCGCGGATTGCACCGCGGCGATTTGGCAAGGATCTGCGATGGGCCAGAACCGATGCAGGTTGTCGAAGGTGTCAACGGCTTCTTGAGGGACAGCGTCTATAAGGTTGGGCGGCAGCTCGAAATCGGACCACAACCAGAGACTGCCGGGATCGGCGTGCCCTGTTTGAATGGCGCGGGCGCAGGCTGCCACGCGGCCGGGAAACGTTTCTTCATGAGCGTGGATGCGGGCTTCGGCGCGATTCAGAAGGGCCATCACTCCGTCGCGAATCAGCTCTTCGTGTTCGCCGGGGAAGCGAAACGTCTGGCGATAGAAGAAGATCGCCGGCCGATCCGCTGGCACGAGTTCGGTGAGCGGGAGCGGATCTTCTTCGCCGGGGATATAGATTCGTGGAGTGAGAGAGCGAAACGCTCGAAAGGGCAGGATGACGGGCACTTGGCGAACATCATCAGGGTAACAGGGGCTGTGCTTTGAAGGCGCGTTCCATGATGGTGGCGGGCACGGCGTCCCACGTGGGCAAGAGTTGGATGACCACCGCAATCTGCCGTTGGCTGGCGCGGCGGGGCTGCCGCGTGGCTCCGTTCAAGGCGCAGAACATGTCGAACAACTCTTACCCGTGCGCGGCGGGCGGTGAAATCGGGCGGGCTCAGGTGGCGCAAGCCGAGGCCTGTTTTCTGGAGCCGGAACCGGATATGAATCCAATTCTGCTGAAGCCGAATTCCGATACGGGCAGCCAGGTTGTGGTGAACGGAAAAGTGTGGCGCACGCTTCCCGCGCGTGAATATTACAACCAGTTCCCATTTTTACTGGGCCAGGTGATGGATGCATATGAGCGGCTGGCATCGCGGCATGAATTCATCGTGATGGAGGGCGCGGGCAGCATCACGGAACTGAATCTCAAGCAGACCGACTTGGTGAATCTGGGGCTCGCGACGAGACTGAATGTGCCGGTGATGTTGACCGC
>JBBROT010000476.1:0-3030 GCA_038229155.1 Bryobacterales bacterium
CGCTTTTGCTTACCCACTATTCCCAAAACAAAAGGAATTTCACTCAACTTACGCAACGTACGCAACGCCTTCGCCGCGTCTGCCTCTCCCACCACAAAGATCATTCCGACCCCCAGGTTGAAAGTACGCCGCCAATCGGCTTCGGGAATCTTGCCTATCCCGCGCATCAGTTCAAAAATCGCGGGCACGGTCCACGACGATGTATCCACATGAGCCGCCATTCCCTTCGGCAAAATTCGGGGCGTGTTGTCGGTAATACCGCCGCCGGTGATATGCGCGGCACCGCGCAGCACGCTTTTCTTACGAAGGGCCTGAATCGCACGCAGATAACTGCGGTGTACCTTCAGCAGCTCATCGCCCAACAGACCATCCAGCTCGGGCAACTTACTTGCCGGCGTGTGCCCACCTACTTCGAAAAGAACCTTGCGGGCCAGCGAATAACCATTAGTATGAAGCCCAGTGGAAGGCAGGCCAATCAACACATCCCCGACGCCGACCTTCGCGCCTGTGATAATCTGATCTTTCTCCGCCGCACCCACGATGGTGCCCGCAAGGTCATACTCCCCGTCCGCGTACAGACCAGGCATTTCGGCAGTCTCTCCACCTATCAGCGCGCATCCATTCTCTGTGCAGCCTCGGGCCATGCCGGAAACCACAGAGGCAGCCACCCGGGCATCCAGCTTGCCCACCGCAAAATAGTCCAAGAAAAACAATGGCGTCGCACCCTGGACCGCGATGTCATTCACGCAATGGTTTACAAGATCTTCTCCCACTGTCGAGTGACGTCCCGTTGCAAACGCAACCTTCAGTTTGGTGCCCACGCCGTCCACACTGCTGATCAGCACCGGTTTGCGCATCTTCGGCATCTGAAAACATGCGCCGAAACTACCAATGTCCGTGAGAACTCCGCGCGTGAACGTGGCCCGCGCCATTTTTCTGATTTGCGCCACCGCGCGGTCCGCTTCATCAATGTCCACGCCCGCCTGCTTGTAAGATATGTCTGTCACGTTCCCCGTCAAGCCTGTAACCATTTCCCTTTGAAACGTACCAGTATAACGACTCGCCCCTTATGAGACACCGTTTCCCCTTAATACTCGCGGCACTCTGCGTCCCGCTCGCCTCCGCCGCGGAAGGCCCGCAGGTCTTCGCAATTCAAGGCGCTCGCATCGTGAGGGTTTCCGCTCCTCCCCTTGAGAGCGGCACCGTTGTGGTGCGCGATGGCATCATCGAATCGGTCGGCGCGAATGTCACAGCGCCAGCCGATGCATGGGTCATTGAAGGCAAGGGCCTCACCGTCTATCCGGGTCTGGTGGATTCTCTCAGCACCTGGGGCGTGCCCGGTTTGACGCCGCCCGCACCGGTGGCAGGTGGCCGCAGGGGAGCGGGCACGCCGGGCCCCGTCATTCTGCCCGCTGTTCCGCAGCCCGTCATTAACGGCCCGGAAGACCGGCCCAGCAATACCAGCTATCTGAAAATTGCGGATCAGCTTGTGGCAACCGATGCCTCTATCGCCACCGCCCGCGATTCCGGCTTCACCACGGCGGTCACCTTCCCCAACACGAATATTTTCGCGGGGCAGGGCGCCATGTTCTCGCTGGCCGGTGAGCGGCCCGGACAGATGGTGGTGCTTCCCGCGGCGGGTCTCTATATCACCATGCGAAGCACGTCATTCAACGCCTACCCGGGCTCTCTGATGGGTGTGATCGCCTACATCCGCCAGATCTATCTGGATGCCGATCGCTACAAAGCCGCCAACGCCATTTACGCGAAGCACCCGCAAGGTCTGCCAAGGCCCGCGTATGACCGGACGCTCGAAGCGGTTCTAGGCAGCCCCCGCGTGTTCCTTCCCGCGCGCCGCATGGTGGAGATCGATCGCATGGTCCGCTTCACGCAAGAGTTGAAAATGAACGCGGTGCTCTACGGCGGCGATGAGGCATGGCGCTCCGTCGACCAACTTCAGAAAGCGAAACTTCCGGTGCTGGTGAGTCTGAAGTGGCCGGAACGCGCCCGCGACGCCGACCCCGCGCTGAACGATTCCTTACATGAACTGGAGATGCGCGACAAAGCGCCTTCCACACCCGCCGCGCTCGCTAAAGGCGGTGTCAAATTCGCCTTCTATTCCGATGGCATCGCGACTCCGAAGGAAGTGGTTCACGCGGTGAAGCGCGCGATTGAAGCAGGACTCGCCCCCGCCGATGCGATCCGCGCCATGACGCTGAGCCCGGCTGAAATCTATGGCGTTGCCGATCGATTGGGGTCGGTGGATAAAGGTAAGATCGCGAACCTTCTTGTCACCGAAGGCGATCTGTTCCAGGACAAGACCAAAGTCAAATATGTGTTCGTCGATGGAATGAAATATGAACCGGCACCTGAAGCGGTTCCCGCGCGCGGCACAACGGAGAAAACTCAATGAAGCGAGCCTTTGCGGCATTACTGGCGTTCACGGGCACGGCCTTCTGCGCTCCGCCGATTCTCATCCGGAACGCCACCATCCTGACGGTCACCAAGGGCACCATCAATAACGGTTCAATTCTGATTCGCGATGGCAAGATCGCGGCCGTGGGCACTAATGTCGCCGCCCCCGCGGATGCTGCTGTCATCGATGCCTCGGGCAAGTTCGTGATGCCCGGCATCATCGATTGCCATTCGCACATTATTGCCGAAGCGATTAACGAAGGTTCTGTCTCCGTCTCTTCCATGGTGGGTATCGGTGACGTGCTGAACCCGGAAGACGTGGCCATTTATCGCGCGCTTGCCGGCGGCGTCACGACCGCCAACATACTGCATGGCAGCGCCAATTCCATGGGTGGAAAATGCGTTGTGGTGAAGACCCGCTGGGGCGCGAAGAACGGGCAGGAACTGCTCTTTGAAGGTGCCATGCCGGGCATCAAGTTTGCGCTTGGCGAAAACCCGAAGCGCCGTGGATCGGCTCAGGCTTTCGGTGCTGTTCAAGCACCCGCCCGCTATCCCGCAACACGCATGGGCGTCGAAGACGTGATCCGCGAAGCCTTCACGGATGCCAAGGCTTAC
>JBBROT010000477.1:0-3013 GCA_038229155.1 Bryobacterales bacterium
CGAAGTTTCTCGGGCGCGTCCGAAGCTGGCCCTAATGTGGCAACAATTTTGGTGTTGGGCATAAGGCCGTTTGTTAATATGCCTATTCTCACCCATGAGTCTCTTTCAGGTCATCATTTACGGCATCGTGCAGGGCTTAGCCGAGTTCCTGCCCATCAGCAGCTCCGCTCATCTTGAGGTTCTGCCCCGCCTTTTGAACTGGCCCGATCCCGGCCTGGAATTCGATATCGCGCTCCACGTCGGTACGTTGCTAGCCGTCCTGGGCTACTTCTGGAAAGACTGGGTCCAGATTATCGGCAACGCCTTCGGCATTAAGACCGGCATCAATTCACCCGACCGCGTGGAACTGGAGCGCAACCCGCATCTGCTCTGGCTTCTGATTCTGGGCACCATCCCCGGCGCGATCTTCGGCTACCTCGCGAAAGAAAAAGCGGAAAACGAATGGCGCAATCTGCTGCTTATCGGTTCCACCATGATCATCTTCGGCGCACTGATGTGGGTTGCCGAACGCGCGGGCCGCCAGAAGCGCGACCTCAGCGGCATCAACTGGCTCGATTCCATCCTGATCGGCTGCTCGCAGGCTCTGGCCGCCATCCCCGGCGTGTCGCGTTCCGGCGTCACCCTCACTTCCGGGCTTTTCCGCAACCTACATCGCGATACCGCCGCGCGCTTTTCCTTCCTGCTCTCCACGCCGCTCATCGCCGGTGCCGCCATGGTGCCGCTGTTGAAATTCAGGAAAACCGGAGGCATCCCGCACGATATGCAGATGCCTTTCGCGCTCGGTATCGCGGTCAGCGCGGTCGTTGGCGCGCTGGTCATCGGCTTCTTCATGCGCTATGTGCGCAAATCTTCTTTGGTGCCGTTTGCGATCTATCGCATTTTGTTTGGCATAATAGTGATCGCTCTGGCCCTCTTCCGTCAGCCAGCGGGATGAGGCTATTTACATCGTCGACTTCGAAACGCCTGAATGAGGTGACAGGATTCCTGTTGCTTGCGTTCGGCCTGCTGGTCCTTCTCGGGCTGGCTTCCTTCCATGTTACGGACCCCAGCTGGGATACGGCTGCCGGACCCATCAAGCCACAGAATCTAACCGGCACCATCGGTGCCCACGCGGCGGATTTGGGCCTGCAGGCTTTCGGCGCCGCCGCATTCCTGTTCCCCATTGTTGCCTTTGTCCTCGGATGGAAGTGGATGCGCTCGGAAGACATCCATGCGCCGCTCATCAAGCTGCTCGGGTTTGTCCTGCTGTTCCTGAGCGCGTGCGCGGCGGCCGGTCTGGCACCCGAATTTCGCATCTTCGAAAAGGCCATCCCGCTCGGAGGTGCTACGGGAGTAATCGCGGCTGACCTGCTGCGCGCCGCGCTCAACCGCACCGGTGCCATCATCGTCACGGTCACCAGTCTGGTGGTGTCGATGTATATGGTGACCGCCTTTAGCCTGGAGGTCCTGACCAGTTGGTTCCGCCGGCCGCTCACCTTCGTTCGGTCACGCATGGACAGAATGCGGGCTCGCCAGCGCGAACGGGCTGTGGCCCAAGCCGCCGCGCTGCAGCGCAAGCACGAAGAGGCACGAGTGGCCGCTGCTGCAAGAGCCGCTGCAATCGTGCCTGACAAGAAGGCACGCCGCCCCAAGACCGCTATCATCGAACCCGCGAACGCGGCCGAGCCGTTGTTCGAAGAGTTGGCTCCCTGGGAAAATCAGCCGTCAACCGCCTTGCCGGCTGAAAACGAAGAACCCCTTTCGAGTGAGATTCCCATTTGCCAGTTGGCCGATACGGAACCGGACGCCGCTCCACAAACTGTTCGCCGCGCCGAACCCGTGCGCCCCGCTCATCCGCTCTACCGCCTGCCTTCCACCACGCTTCTGAATGAAGCTCCCGCGCGCAGTGCTTTCGATGAGCAGGAGCTCAAGAACACCGCCGCCATAGTCAAGAGCAAGTTCGAAGAGTTCCACGTGCTCGGCTCTGTCGTACAGATCAACCCCGGCCCGGTAGTTACTACGTTTGAATTCAAACCCGAAGCCGGCATCAAGTACAGCCGCATCACCAATCTCAATGAAGACCTCTGCCTCGGTTTGCAGGCCGAATCCATCATCATCGAGCGCATTCCCGGCAAGCCCACGGTGGGCATCGAAGTGCCGAATACCAAGCGTGAAGTGATCGCGCTGCGTCAGGTGCTGGAATCAGAAGAATTCCTGAACTCTCCTTCGCACCTCACCATCTCCATGGGCAAGGACATCAACGGCCGCATCAAAGTGGCGTCGCTCGAAACCATGCCGCACGTGCTGATCGCGGGCTCCACCGGTTCCGGCAAGAGCGTCATGATCAACTCGCTGGTCATGTCGATCCTTTATAAATCGACGCCCGACGATGTCCGCATGATCATGATCGATCCCAAGCGCGTCGAACTCGGCATGTATGAAGGCATCCCGCATCTGCTCACGCCTGTCATTACAGATCCGCGCAAAGCCACCATCGCTCTGAAAAACGCGGTGCTCGAAATGGAACGTCGCTTGCGCCTGCTCGCTGAACATGGCGCGCGCAATATCGATCAGTTCAATCAAAAAATTCGCAAGCTGCAAGCCGAGCCCACGCTCTTCGTCGAAAATCCAACCGAAGAAGAACTGAAGCCGCTGCCCTTCATCCTGATCCTCATCGATGAGCTTGCCGATCTCATGATGCTCGAAGGCCGCAACGTGGAAGAGAGCGTTACACGCCTGGCGCAAATGGCCCGCGCCGTCGGCATCCATCTGGTGCTAGCCACCCAGCGCCCCAGCGTAGATGTCATCACGGGCTTGATCAAAGCCAACTTCCCCGCGCGCATCAGCTTCCGTGTGGCCACCCGCGTCGATTCCCGAACCGTGCTCGACGTGATGGGCGCGGAACACCTGCTGGGCAAGGGCGATATGCTCTTCCTCCCCCCGGGCTCCAGCCGCCTTACCCGCGTCCACGGCGCCTTCGTCACGGAAACTGAAATCAATTTGGTGGTCGATTTCTGGAAAGCGCAAGCCACCG
>JBBROT010000478.1:0-3007 GCA_038229155.1 Bryobacterales bacterium
AGAGCGGTCTATCGAAAGAGATCGGCCTTGCTTCGGACGCGGGCGTGACCAAGTTCCGGCCGGATGGAAAGCAGGTGCTGATGGGGAGCGCGCCTGGCCGGACAATTACTGTCGCCGACCGCGAGACCGGACGTGTGTTGGTGGTGTTGCCGATGCCATTCGCGCCCGCGCAGTTCTGCTTCAGCACTGACAATGGCGGCCAGATGTTTGCAACGGGCCCGGGGATGGATGCGGTTGGGATTGTCTACCCGTATCAAACGGAATTGGCGGAGACGGTTCTGGCCGGGCGCGCGCCGGGGGCAATGGCGGTGAACGAGACTCTGCTGTTCGTCACGAACCCGACTGTTGGCGATGTGACGGTGATGTCGATTGCGGAGCGGCAGGTGGTAGCGCGGATCTCATCGGGCCAGAACCCTTGCGCGGTTGCGTTGACGCCCGATGGCGAATACGCGCTGGTGGTAAACAGGGGTAGCGGCGATCTGGCGGTGGTGCGGCTTTCGAAACTGACTGACTTGCGGTACAAGCGCGCGCCTTTATTTACGGTGGTGGCGGTGGGGGATGAGCCGGTGAGTGCTGCGGTGTGCCGATTGTGAGAGTAGTGCTATAGCACCGCGCCGGATTCGCCCAGGCGGACGTTTAGCTTCTGCGTCCGGCCGCCGCGGTTCACGGTGAGTTCGAGAGCCTCGCCTACGCGCTTCCGGGTCATGACACGCTGGATGGCATCTTGCGATTCAACCGGCTTGCCATCGATGGCGGTGATGAGGTCGCCGCCAATGCCGACTGCATAGTTACTGATGATGACGCGGCGAGTGGGTCCGCGCAGACCTGCTTGAGCGGCGGGAGAATCGCGATCCACTCGCTGCACCAGCAGACCGCCCTCGGTAGGCAATTGAAGCGCTTCGGCAAGTTCACCTTGCACGAAGAGCGAGACCGCGCCGAACACGGGCAGGCTGATGCGGCCTGTCGAATGGAATTCGTCGAGCATGGTCTTGGCGCGATTGATGGGCATGGCGAACCCGATGCCGATGTTTCCGGCTTGCCCATCCGACATGGATTGCTGCCCGTAGATGGCCGTGTTGATGCCGATGACGTTGCCGTGCGAATCGAGCAGCGGCCCACCGGAGTTGCCGGGGTTGATGGCGGCGTCGGTCTGAATCAGGTCTTCGAGCGGGTGATCGTTTTCGCCGGCCAGCGGCCTGTGAAGCGAACTGACGATGCCGGTGGTGAGCGTGCCTTCGAGACCGAAGGGATTGCCGATGGCGAGAACTTTCTGGCCCACCAGCAGCGATTCGGAATCGCCCAGGTGAAGGAAGGGAAGCTTGCGGCCGGCTTCAATTTGAATGAGCGCGAGATCGTTGCGCGGGTCAGTACCGAGGATGCGCGCTTTGTATTGCTTGTGATCGGAGAGAGTGACGGAGAGTTGTTGACTGCCATTCACTACGTGATTGTTCGTGAGAATCTGGCCGTTTTCGTTGATGATGAAACCGGAGCCGGTGCCCTTCGAAGGGAACACCTGCATGAAGAAATTTTCCTGATAGACAATGCTGGTGATGTTGACGGTGGCGGTGCGCGAGGCCTTGTAGATATCTACATTGTTCTGCTCATCGTTCGACAGGGAGGCGGTGCGCGCGGTATCGGGTTGGCTCCAGAGGCGACCGGTGTCGCTGATCTGTAGCGCCAGAGGACGCAGGAAGCGGGGCAGGTGCAAATCGCCGCGTGAGGTGACGGCATAGAAGCCGAAGACCAGGGCGCAGGTTATTAAGATGGTGCGGAGTCGCATAGCTGGCGCAGTTCTTCTCTTAGAGTAACGAACAGGGCCCTGGTTTGGCGCAGTGTTTCGGCTTCGGTGCCAGAGGTGTCGATTGCGTAGTCGGCGAAGCGCAATTTGTCAGAGAGGGGTAACTGGCGGGCTAAGCGCGCTGTGACATCTTCGAGAGTGGCACCGGGACGGGCGAGGGCGCGCCGCATCTGTTGCTCTTCGGAGCAATGGACAATCGCGAGCCGGTCCAGGTTGCGATAGGAGCCGGATTCGATCAGGATGGCGGCTTCGACGACCACTAACGTTCCCGATGGTGCCGCCGCGAATAATTCTTCTTCGCGGGCGAAGACGACCGGATGCACGAAGCTGTTCAGAACTGCAAGCGCGGCGGGGTCGGGGAAGACGCGGTGGGCAAGCAGCGTGCGATCGATCTCACCGTTCGGTTTCAGAATGCCGGAGCCGAAATGTTTGACTGTGGGCGCGTATGCGGGGCCATCGGGAGCTAATGCCTCATGGCCCAAGCGGTCGGCGCGAATGACGAGGGCACCCAGGCGTTCGAATTCGGCGGCGACGAATGATTTTCCGGATGCGAGGCCGCCTGTGAGCCCTAATTTTAAAATGGGCATGGAGGGTTCACGCCGGGAGCGGCGGCCTGGGAAACAGTAGCGCGACGGAGACGACGACCACGCTGCCGATGACGTTATACCAAAGGAACGAAATGCCGGTGAAATAGAACGCGGCGAAGATGGCGGCTTCACCGGCGATCATGCCAGTGAAGGCGGCGGTGCCGGTCACTCGCTTGGTGAAGAACGCGAGCGCGAACACACCGAGTAGCGATCCGTAGAAGAGTGAGCCGACGAAGTTGACCACCTCTACCAGTGAGCCCAGATTTTTGCCATATTGCGCGAAGAACATGGCATAGATGCCCCAGAATGCTGTGGCCGCGCGCGAGACGCCAAGGTAGTGGGCATCGCTGGCGACTGGGCGGACATGCCGCTTATAGATATCGATGACGCTGACGGTGGCAAGCGAATTGATCTCGCCGGAACTGGCGGACATGGCAGCAGCGAAGATGATGGCGATGATGAGTCCGACCACACCGGCGGGCAGATAGCGCGTGACGAAGGAAAGGAAAACGTAATTCGTATCGTTGTACTTCGCGCCGCCTTGAGCTTGTTCGGCGAGCTTCACGGCATCGGCGCGGACAGCTTCGAACTGTTTTTGGGCGGCGCGAAACTGCGGGATGGC